>DAORUA010000212.1:0-7072 GCA_035432945.1 Vicinamibacteria bacterium
GAAGCCCAGACCGAAATGCTGCAGAGGCCCGACGTCTCCTACAGCACGTTCGCCTCCTGGTCGATGGTGGGCCACTGGTGGTGGGACATGTCTCGCGCGCAGTTGAAAGGCGATGAGGTCATCGCTCAGCAGGCCGCTCGCCTGACCGCGGGCAAGGCCACCCCCAGGGAGAAGGTGGAAGCGATCGCTGCCTTCGTGAGCTCGAGCGTGCGCTACCTGAACGTGAGCTTCGGCGCGGGCCGCATGCAGCCCAGGTCCGCGGTCTCCGTGCTGAGCAGCAAGTACGGCGACTGCAAGGACAAGGCCGGACTGGTCATCGCTCTGGCCGAGGCTTCGGGCGTGGAGGTGCGGCCCGCCCTCATTCACAGCACACGCGTCCGGCTTCAGGATGAGGCACCCGGCCCGCATCAGTTCGACCACATGATCGCGGTGGCGATCCTCGGCCCTTCCGAAAAAGACTGGCTCTGGATCGATCCCACCAACACTCTTTCTCCCGCCACCATGCTGGCCCAGAGCCTGCGGGACAAGCGCGCCCTGGTGGTCGACCGACGCGGGGAGGGCCGGATGTTCCAGACCCCGGCCTCGATTCCCGGGGCGGCTCGACGGGCGGTTGAACTGACGGGTTCCGTCGATTCCGACGGCTTGTTCAAGGGACGCGTCAAGGTGACCGAGCGGTCCGATAGCGAGTCGGCGCTTCGCGCTTCCTTCGGCGGCGGCGCTCCCGAACAGCACGCGGAGATGGTCAAGTCCTGGCTCGGCGCTCCCTGGAAGAACGCCCGCTTCAAGAGCGTGCGCGCCGCGGATTCTGTGGATGTCGAACATCCCTTCTGGATCGAGTTCGAATTCGAACGCGACGTCACCGGAATCGAGTCCGAGAAGGAATGGAAGTTCTGGGTCCCTGACCTGGGTCCCGTTCTCTTCGAGCCCAGCAAGGACTCGACCACGGCGAAGCCCGTCAGATTCGACGTCGTGGAGTCGAGCTTCAGGGCGAGCGTTGACCTTCCCGAGGGGACCACGGCTCGCGCACCCCTCTCGGTCTCCCTCGATCGACGCTTCGCGACTCTCGCTTCCCGCTACAGCGTCGAAGGCCGCACCCTGAAATCGGAACGCGTGATCCGCTTCCTCCAGCCCTCGGTCGCGCGGGAGCAGCTCCCGGCGTACGAGGCCTTCCAGAAGGCGGCCGACACCGACCGCGAACAGAACTTCTCCATCGGGCCCATGAAGTCCGCCGCGCCGACCGCGGCCGGCCTGCAGAAAGAAGGGAAGGCCGCCTACGCGCGGAAGGAGTATCCGAAGGCGATCGAACTCCTCCAGAAGGCGATCGCCGCGGATCCGAAACTCCCGGAGGCGCACTTCGACCTTGGACTCGCTTATCGCGACTCGAAGAAGTACGAGGAGGCCATCGCGGAGTACGCCAAGGCGATCGAAGTCGATCCCTTCCACGAGCGCGTCTACGCCGAGCGCGCGTACGCCCTGTTCTTTCTCGACCGGGACGACGAGGCGGAGAAGGATCTCCTGAAGCAGATCGAGGTCGCGCCCTTCAAGGACTGGTCTTATGGCCGACTCGCGCAGTTGAGAGACCGCCAGGAGCGGTACCTCGAAGCGGCCGAGCTGTACACGAAGGCCCTCGCCATTGACGGAAGCGACGTCAACCGGTGGCTCGACGCGGCATGGGCGTTCGCGCGGGGCCGGAAATTCGAGGAGGCCCGCAAAGCCTACGACAAGGCCCGGACCCTGGGTCTCAAGGAGGGGCAGGGGGTGCGAGCCGCGTTCGGCTACCGGCTCATGGGAGACCTGAAGACCGCGGCCAGCCTGGCTCAGGAAGACCTGGCCGGTGTCTCGAAGAACGTCGCCCTGATCACTCCCAAGAACATGAGTTCCAGCTACCTCTACTGGGTCAGGCGGCTGGCCCAGGCGTGGATGATCATCGGCGAAGAGGCTCTGGAGGCGAAGGACATCCCCAAGGCGGAGAAATTCCTGAAGGCCGCCTGGGACCTCGCGTTCCTGCCGAACGCCGCCTTTGGACTGGGTCAGATCCGCGAGACGCAAGGCCACGTCAGCGGCGCCCTGGAGCTTTGGTCGGCCGCCATCATGCTCAGCAACTGGGACACGCGGCCGCCGGATCTCGGCGATCGTATCGGCAAACTCCGGAAAGGAGGCGACATGCTGAGCGACGGCTCCCAGGAGATGGCGCGCCTTCGGTTCATCAAGATCCCGGGCCCTTCCACCATCGACGCAGAGGCCGAGGTGCTGGTTCTGGCCTCCGGGGGCAAAGTCACGGGAGCCCTGAATACCTCGAAGAAGAACGAGGTGGTTCTGGCCCCGGTGCTCGGGCGCCTCATCGGGCAACCGGTCTCCCTGGCCTCCCCCGACGGCACTCCCGTGACCTTGCTTCGGGCCGGGCTGCTCACCTGCTCTCGGCGCGCCGGGTGCCAGTTCATCGCCAAGATCGAAAGCGTCAGCCTGACCCCAACCGCCATCGACTTCGGCGATATTCGAATCGTCAAGATGTCGCCGGCAGACAAATCGACGATAACCGCCGGAGAGGCCGTTCACCTGGTGGTAAGCGCCGCCTACGATCTCAAGGGCACGGAACCGGGGGTGGTAGGGCTTATGGTCGGCACCCAACCGCAGGATCTGCTCGTGACCCCGCCGCCGATGCGCGCGGTCCAGCCGGGGAAGGGCACGGTCGAATTCGATGTCACGTTTACCGCGCCCAGGAACGAGAAGGAAGTTCGAGTGTTCCTGCCGCTATCGACAAAGAAGGCGCCTACCCGGACCGTGGCGAGCGCAGTGTTCTCGGTGAAACCCTAAACCGTTGTCGGCGTCGCGGGGCGCCGCGAGCCCACCTCAGCGTCCGGCCCCGCGGGCCACCACTACCAAGCCCGCGAGATTGCTTCGGCCCAATACGAAACGGATTGGGGCCTCGCAATGACGGCGCCGGGTTTCTCTCCACAGTCACGGACGTAGTCCGTGAGGCGACTCGCGATGACGAGGCGGGTTTTCTCCCAAACGTCACGTCCAAAGGACGTGGCCTGCTCGCTATGAGGGCGAGCATGTTCTACGGCATTCGGTACTTTTCGGGGTGCCTGGACCCCGGCTTTCGCCGGGGTGACGGAGCAGTGGTCGCTGGCCGGGGTCAGGCGGAGCGGGACAACCTCACGCTGCCCGGGCCGGTCACGGCTTCGAGGTGCATCACCAGCTCGGCCGTCAGCTTGACCCGCAGTTTGTCCTCGACTCG
Organism: Vicinamibacteria bacterium; assembly: GCA_035432945.1. GTDB lineage: Bacteria > Acidobacteriota > Vicinamibacteria > Fen-336 > JAGNNV01 > JAGNNV01. Next base: position 3,242 of record DAORUA010000212.1, read on the forward strand.
GACCAGGGCCGCGAACTCCGCGGGGCGATGGATCTCGATAGACACCCCGATCTCGCCGGGGTGGTTGGTGAGGACGCGCTTTACGCCGGCGAGTGCCGTCTCCGGCAGGGTGCCGAGGTCGACGCGCACCCGGATGGAGCGCGACATCATCCGCAGGGCGGAGTCCAGCTGGGTCATGTCGGAGACGATGAAACGCGGGCGCTCATCCTCGTCCTTCGCCTCGAGCTTGCCGCGGACGAGGTACGACTCATCGTCCTTGAGCTTCATCCCGCACTGCCTATAGGCCTCGGGGAAGATGAGGCTCTCGACACTGCCCTCGTAGTCGTCGAACTGGCAGATCGCCATGCGGTCACCCTTCTTGGTCTTGGTGAGGCGCAGGCCGGACATGAGGCCCATGATGGTGACGTCGCCCATGGCCCTCGACCGGATGAGGTGGCCGAGAGTGCCGCTCGCGAACTCCCCGATCTCGCCCTTGTAGCGCTCGATGGGATGGCCGGAGAGATAGAAGCCCAGGCTCTCCTTCTCGAAGGCCAGACGCTCGCCTTCCGACCAGCGCGGCACGTCGGAGATGCCGTTCTTCGCTCCCGACGCGGCCGCGGCCGGGGCGGGCCCCTCATCGTCCATCATGCCGAAGAGGTTCGACTGCCCGGCCTCCCGGTCGGCGCGAAGGCGCGCGGCGCGATCGAGCGCGGACTCCAGGCCCGCGAACAACACGTGCCGCCGCGGATCCACGGAGTCGAACGACCCGCTCTTGATGAAGCTCTCCACCGCGCGCTTGTTCGCGGTCTTCATGTCGACCCGCGAGCAGAAGTCGTCGAGCGACGTGAACGGCCCGTCGTTCCGCGCGTTCACCACGGACTCGGCCGCCCCCTCACCCACGTTCTTGACCGCCGAGAGCGCAAAACGCACCGCGCCGTTCTCGACCGTGAAGTCGACGAGCGACGCGTTCACATTCGGCGGCAGGACGGTCAGCCCGAGGTCACGCGCCTCCGCTGAGTACGCCACCAGCTTGTCGGCGTTCGCCTTTTCCATGGTCAGCAGCGAAGCCACGAAGAACGCCGGATAGTTCGCCTTCAGGTAACCGGTCTGATACGCGATCCACGCGTAGGCCGCGGAGTGCGACTTGTTGAAGCCGTACCCCGCGAACATCTCGATGTGGTCCCAGATCTTGGTGGCCTTGGCCACCGCCACCTTGTTGGCGACGCACCCGCTCACGAACTTGTCTTTCTGCGCCGCCATGACCTGGGCGTTCTTCTTGCCCATGGCCTTGCGCAGCATGTCGGCTTCGCCCATGGTGAAGCCCGCGATCGCGGCGGCGATCTGCATGACCTGCTCCTGGTAGACCATGATCCCGTAGGTCTCGCCGAGGATGGTCTCGAACGACGGGTGCTCGTAGGTCACCTTGGTGAGCCCGTGCCGGCGCTTGACGAAGTCGTCGATCATCTGCATCGGCCCCGGCCGATACAGGGCGTTGAGCGCGGTGAGATGGCCCAGCCGATCGGGCTTGAAGCGCCGCAGGACGTCCTTCATGCCGTCCGATTCAAACTGGAACACGCCGTTCGTCTTGCCCGCGGCGAAGAGCTCGTAGGTCTTCTTGTCGCCATCCTGCAGGGTCGACAGGTCGAGCTTCTCGCCCGTCTGCTCCTCGATCATCTTCACGCAGCGGTCGATCAGCGTGAGGGTGGAAAGGCCGAGGAAGTCCATCTTGAGGAGACCGATCTCCTCGACGCCCTTCATGTCGAATTGCGTGACCACGGACTCCGTGCCCGGGAACTTGTAGAGCGGCACCAGGTTCGCGAGCGGCTCGGGCGAGATGACGACGCCGGCCGCATGGGTCGACGCGTGGCGCGTGGTGCCTTCGAGGCGCTTCCCGATGTCGATGACGCGCCTGGTCAGCTCTTCCTTCTTATAGGCGTCCGCCAGCGCGGGCGAATCCTGAAGTGCTTTCTCGAGCGTCATCCCGAGGTCGGCCGGCACCATCTTGGCGATGCGGTCGCTGTCCGCGAAGGAGAGGTCCAGCACCCGCGACACGTCGCGCACCACCGCCTTCGCCTTCATGGTCCCGAAGGTGATGATCTGGGCCACGTTCTCGCGCCCGTACTTCTGGGTCACGTAGTCGATCACTTCCCCGCGCCGGTTCTCGCAGAAGTCGATGTCGATATCGGGCGGGCTGATGCGCTCCTCGTTGAGGAACCGCTCGAAGATGAGACCGTTCTCCATCGGATCGATGTCGGTGATCTTGAGCGCGTAGGCGACGAGGCTCCCCGCCGCCGAACCGCGGCCTGGCCCCACGGGAATCCCCCGCCCCTTGGCGAAAGCAATGAAGTCGCCGACGATCAGGAAGTACGCGGAGAACCCGACGCGATGGATGACCCCGATCTCGCGAGTGAGCCGCGCCTCGTAGTCCGCAAGCGGCACCTTCAACCGCCCCGACGTGGCCAGCGGCTCGAGCACCTTGAGCCGCTCCGCGAAACCGTCGCGCGTCACCTTCTCGAAGAAGGTCTCGGTGGTGTACCCCGCGGGCACATCGAACTTCGGGAACTTGTGGGTGGTGTCGAGCTTGAACTCCACCATGTCCGCGATCTTCACGGTGTTCGAAAGAGCCTCGGGGACGTGGCCGAACAGCGCCTCCATCTCCTCGGCGCTCTTCACATAGAACTCATCGGTCTCGAACGCGAACCGATTCGGATCGGCCAGCTTCTTCCCCGTCCCGATGCAGAGCAGCACCGCGTGCGCCTCGTGATCGTCCTTATGAAGGTAGTGGGCATCGTTCGTAGCCACGAACGGCAGCCCCGTCTTCTTCCCGATCCGCATCAGACCCTTGTTCACCTTGGTCTGATCGGGAATCCGGTGATCCATCAGCTCCAGGTAAAACCGGTCCTTCCCGAAGATGTCGCAGAACTCCATCACCGACTTGATGGCCCCCGCCTCGTCGTCCCGCATCAGGTTCTGCGAGATCTCGCTAGCGAGACACCCCGAGAAACCCACCAGCCCCTTGCTGTGCTGAGCCAGAGCATCCTTGTCGATCCGAGGCCGGTGATAGAACCCCTCGGTGTAGCCGATCGACGAGAGCTTGGCGAGGTTGTGATACCCCTCGTTCGTAGTCGCGATCATCCCAAGGTGGTTGTAAGCGTTGGCAATACCCCCGCCGCTCTTCTCGTGCCGCGACCCGAGCGCCACGTAGCTCTCGCACCCGATGATCGGCTTGATCCCCGCCTTCTTGCAGGCCGAAGCCCACCCCACCGCCCCGAACATCGCCCCATGGTCGGTGATGGCCATGGCCTTCATCCCCATCTCCTTGGCCGCCTTCGCCAACTCGTCCAGATGGCACGCGCCGTCGAGAAGCGAGAACTCAGTGTGGAGATGCAGATGAACGAACTCGGGAGCAGCCATGGAGGGGGACGGAGTTTAGCCGGGCGCTCCGTCGAGCGGCGCGCGCGCTGTGCGTGTCATGCTCGCACGGTGAGCAAGGCCTTCACCAAGGACGATGGCGCAGACGACCCGCCGTTCGTAGCGCCTCGTGCTCCGCTGCCTGCCGGTGCGCCGAATTACGTCACGCCCCGGGGACTCGCCTTGCTGCGCTCGGAACTGGGTTCCTTGGAAGCCTCGCGCTCATCGATTCCGTTGGAGGCGAGCGCAGGCGCGGCGTCGGCGCGGGCGGCCCTTCAGACCCGGATTCAAGAGCTGAAGGCTCGCCTGGCCAGCGCCGTGCTCGTGGACCCTTCAGAGCGACGGTCTTCCGATGAGGTGAGGTTCGGAGCGCGCGTGACGGTGCAAGGCGACTCGCCGCGGCCGCGCCAGATCGACATCGTCGGCGTCGACGAAGCAGAT
>DAORUA010000213.1:0-7069 GCA_035432945.1 Vicinamibacteria bacterium
AGGGCATGTTCAAGGCCAACTACCAGCACGCGAAGTTCGACCAGAAGATCCCCACTTTCCGTTGGGACAACCCGATGCGGGCGACCGATTTCTGCCGGTACGGCCTCAACGGCCAGGCCCCGGGCACGTGCTACGACCCGAGCGGCTACACGAACAACAACGGGCCCAACGATGGCCTCTCCGCCATGCCGCCGTCAAACACGCTGAACACCTTCAGCTGGATGGGCATGGTCAAGCTCCCGGGCAAGACGACCGCGAACGCGAGCTTCGCCGCCGGAAGCAGCCGTCAGGACGCGGCCCTGATCGGGTGGACGACCAACCCGGTGATCGCCAACGAGGCGGTGTACGCCACGTTCCCGGAGCTTCGCCACCTTCCCCGCGACACCGCCGACCTGGATGTCAACTACACCACCGCGACCATGAACATCAGTTCGCGGCCGGCCAACGACATCACCCTGGTCGCGCGCTACCGCTTCAACGGGCGCAACGACTTGCGGCGGCCGTTTGAAGCGGTGGAGTACGTCCGCATGGACGCGGTGCCCGAGGAGACCGGCGGGGTTTCCGAGCCGCTCAGCATCGACCGGCACACGGTGGACGTCTCCGCCAAGTTCACCGCGATCCCGAAGAGCGCCATCAAGGTCGGGTACTCGGAGGACAAGCTGGAGCACACCATCCGGGTGACCCGGGGCTGGAAGGACAAGACCATGCGCGTTTCGTTCGACACCGTGGGCAACCAGTACGTGACCCTGCGCGCGATGTACGAGCGCACCGACCGCGAGACCATCGGCTTTGACCCGCACGTCCTCGCGGAGATGGCCATGCAGCCGGCGGCCCGCTTCTACGACGAGGCGGCCCGGAAGCGCGACCGCGCCACCTTCCTGGTCGATCTCACCCCGACCGACTCGATCGGCTTCAACCTCTCCTACACCTACGGCAAGGACGACTACCAGGAGGGCGACCCGACCCAGAAGTTCGGCCTGCTCAATAACACGAACAAGACGTACACCGCGGGTGTGAGCTACGCGCCGAGTGCCAAGGTCAGTCTGGGCGCCGATTACGGCAACGAGAACTTCGAGGCATTCCAGGCGTCGCGCACCGCGAACCCCGACTCCGGCGTTCCCGGGGTGTATCAGAGCTGGTCCGACCCCAACCGCGACTGGAACCTGACCAACGACGAGAAGGTGAACACCTTCACCGCCTACCTGAACCTCCTCGACGTGATCAACAAGACGGAGATCCGCGCGACCTACGACTACGCGGACTCCGACCAGGGCTTCCTTCACGGCGGGCCGCGCATCGCCGCCATGAGCAACAACTCCATCCTGACCCCCGGCGACTCCCGGCCCTGCGCGGCGACGTTGACCAGTTGCTTCATTCCCCTGGTCAACGTGACCAACGAGTGGCAGCACTTCACGGTGGATGTCAAGTACAACGCGTCCAAGAAGCTCGGTCTGGGGTTGACCTACTGGTACGAGAAGTTCGATGTCGAGGACTACTCCACCGTCAACACCGCCGGCCCGCAGACCATGCCGCGCACCGACCTGGGCCCGCAGACCGACATCCCCCGCATCGACTGGCTCGGCAGCGTGGCCACCGGTTACGGCAACCGTCCGTACACGGGCAGCACCGTCTTCGTCCGCATGTTCTACATGTTCTAGGACCGCCGCACCCCTGAGCCGTCCCGGCGCGCGAGCTTGCTCGCGCGCCGCGTCTTTTCAGGGCGCCAGAGAAGATCTGGTGCATATGCATCAGAGCTTTCGGGTCGCCCGCGGTGTTAGAAAGGATCGCGCGGTCGGGAGCGCCCGGGGCCCTCGCCCCGGCGCTCCAGTCACGCGGTTGAAGGAGTTCAAAGAAGATCATGCCGAGATCCGTCGTGGCCGCTGCCGCTCCGAAGGCCGATCCATCGACCTCGCCCGCCGCCGCGGCGACAACGCCGCGAGTCCTGCGCCTCCCTGAGCACACCGTCGAAATCGTCTCCGACTCGGGCGAAGGCGCCCAGAAATGCGCGCAGATCTTCGCCGCGGTCTCCGCCAAGATGGGTAACGGAGTCTGGACGGTGGAGCTGATTCCCGCGGAGATCCAGCCGCCGCCCCGCGTCCCCGAGGGGGCGAGCGGCAACCGCGTGCGGGTGGGCGAAAAGGCGGTCACCAATTGGGGCGACCGCACCAACCTGGTGATTGCCTTCAACGAACAGGTGCTTCTCGCGCGCCACCGCGTGGACGCCCTCGCCGATGACGCCGTGCTCCTCATCGAGGACAAGTGGGCCCGCAGCGAAGACCCCGAGATCGTGGCCGCCTGGAACGCGGCCATGAAGGAGCTCTCCACCCGGTCCTATCGCATCGTGCCCGTGGCCATGGAAGACCAGTGCCTTGCCATCGTCGCCGACGCGCGCAAGGGCAAGAACATGTTCGCCCTCGGCATGCTGGCCCGCATCTACGACCGCGACATGACGAAGATCAAGGACCAGATCGCCTACGCCTTCCGGAAGAAGAGCGAAGAGGTCTACGCCCAGAACGTCTCCCTCCTGGAACTCGGGTATTCCTGGGCCGAGGACAACATCGACTTCCGGGTCGAGATCAAGACCGCGGAGTCGGACAAGCCCCTGCTGGTGATGAACGGCAACGAGGCGATCGCCCTCGGCGCGGTCGCGTCGGGCATGGAACTGTGCGCGATGTATCCGATCACGCCCGCGACGTCGGTGTCGCACCTGCTTTCGGAGATCTTCGAGCGCTTCGGCGGCATCGTGCACCAGGCGGAGGACGAGATCGCGGCCGCGGGCGTCGCCATCGGGTCGTCCTACGCCGGCAAGGTGGCGTTCACCGTCACCTCGGGGCCGGGATTGGCACTCAAGACGGAGTTTCTGGGTCTCGCGGTGATGACCGAGACGCCCCTGGTGCTGGTGGACGTGCAGCGCGGCGGTCCGAGCACCGGCCTGCCCACCAAGGTGGAGCAATCCGACCTGCTCGCCGCCCTCTTCGCCTCCACCGGGGACGCGCCGCACGTGGTCATGGCTCCCGCCACCATCGAGGAGTGCTTTCACGTCATGGTGACGGCTCGCCGGCTCGCCGAGACGTTCCGCACCGTCGTGATGGTGCTCTCCGACGCGAATCTCGCCACCGGTGTCACGCCCTTCCCGCAACCGACCCTGGACGAGAGCTGGCAGGCCGCGCCCCTCGACCTCTCACCGGTGCGCGAGGGACAAAAGCCCTACGGCTGGGATCCCGAGACCGGTCTCTCGGACCGGATCATTCCTGGCCGTCCGGGCGGAATGTTCACCCTCACTGGTCTGTCCCACGACGATCGCAGCAAGGTGGCGTACAGCTCGGGCATCCATCAGCATTCATCGGCCATGCGCAGCCGCAAGCTCGCCGTGCTGCAGAGCCTGCTCACCCCGCCTGAAGTGAACGGCGATCCCGAAGGCGATCTCCTGGTGGTCGGGTGGGGAAGCACCAAGGGCGCCATAGAAGAAGCAGTCGCGCGCGCGCGCACCGAGGGAATGAAGGTCTCATCGACGCACCTGCGTTTCCTCTCGCCCCTCGAACCCGGCCTGAAGAAAATCTTCTCCGGTTTCAAGAAAGTGATGACGGTCGAGATCAACTACTCCGACGAAGCCTCTGATCCCTACGTGACCGACGAGAACCGGCGCCGGGGCCAGCTGGCCTTCCTGCTTCGCGCCGCCACCCTGGTGGACGTGGATTGCTGGACCCGGGTGCCCGGAGAGCCCTTGCGGCCGGGCCTGATTTTCGAAGCTATTCGCGGCCGCATGCCGAAGAGAGGTGGCGCGTGAGTTACTCCTGCGGTCTGCTCCCCGTCCTGAACGAGGGCGAGAACGAGCACCAATACGAGATGTCCGAATACGAGGGCGCCAAGGCCCGGTGGTGCCCGGGTTGCGGCGACCACTCTGTCCTCACCTCGGTGCAGCGCCTGCTGAGCGCCGAACAGCTCATTCCCGACCAGACCATGTTCGTCTCCGGGATCGGGTGCTCGAGCCGCTTCCCTCACTACCTGCGCACCTACGGCTTCCACGGCCTGCACGGCCGCGCCCTCCCCGTGGCCACGGGCATCAAGCTCCATCGTCCGGAGCTGAACGTCTTCGTGGTGATGGGTGATGGCGACTGCACCTCCATCGGCGCCGGCCACTGGCTCCACGCCCTGCGTTACAACATGGACCTCACCGTCCTGATGCTCGACAATGGCATCTACGGTCTCACCAAGAACCAGACCTCGCCCACCACGCCGCAAGGGTTCAAGAGCAACACCCAGCCGCAGGGCAGCTTCCTGCCCCCCATGAACCCCATCGAGATCGCCCTCGGCGTGACCAACGCCTCCTTCGTGGCCCAGACCGCCGAGTGGGCGCCCGCGCACATGTACGCGACGCTGCAGGCCGCCTACAAGCACAAGGGCTTCAGCTTCGTGCGCATCCTCCAGCGCTGTCCGGTCTTCACGCCGCTCATTTTCCAGAAGGCGGTCAAGGATCCAGCGCGCATCCAGCTCCTGGTCCACGACGAGGGTGTGGTGGCTCCGGAACTCGACAAGATCTACGCCCGCAAGGTGCAGCACGACCCGCTCGACCTCGCGGCGGCGCGGGCCATGGCCGAGCAGACCGAGTTCATCAACCTGGGCCTGTTCTTCAAGGATCCCTCGCGGCCCCGATACGAGGACACGCGGCGGGTGCCCCCGAAGACTCCGGCCGAGCGCGTCCAGTTGCTGGAGAAGGAGTTCGCCCGCTATGCCGTCTGATCCCCGCGTCGCGATGGCGCTCGCCGCCCTCAGGCAGGCCACCGCCGAATTCCGCTCCGCGGTCCAGGGCGCCCTGGTCCAGGCCGAGTCCCTCCTGGCCGCCCAGTCGTCCACCGCCGACGCGCGCGCGGAACGCGCGGCTCGTGAACTGGGACACTTCGGAGCCGGACACGTGAGCCCGGAACGATTCGCCTCCCTCTTCTCCAGGGTGCCCTCTCTCGACGCCGCGTCGCGCGAAGCGCTGGAGCGAGCGACGGCCATCCTGCGCGGCGTGGCCGCCCAGGGAGACTCCGTGTTCGTGGCCGAAGTGAAGCCGGGCCGCCCCCTGGGGGCGACCATCGACGAAGCTCTCGCCCTGGCCGGCCGCGCCTTCGGCTCGATCATCATCTCGGAACTCGTGCGCGGAGGCCGTTACGTTCCGGCCGAGCACGACCGTCTCCTCGAGGGCGCCGAGTTCCGGGCCTGGAACAAGGCCGAGCGCCGGTTCGCTCCGCCCCTGGTCATCGAAGTCGATGGCGCCGACCTCCACGCGGGCGCGCTCCTCGACTTCGCGGACGGGCGAGAGAAGCTGGTCCTGGTGGTGCGCGGGGACGCGCCGCCCGCCGCCCTCGTGCGCTGCATCACCCCCGGCACCTTCGTCCTGCAGACCGTCGATGGAACCGGCCTGGACCAACTCGCCGGATTCGAGGGCCCCGCCATCGCGGCGGTTGTTCCTGAAGGCGCGGCGGCGTTCCTGCACGATCCGCGCAAGGGGGCGGAGCCGTGGCAGCGCCTCACCGTGATGCCTCTCCCCGAGCCGCCGAAGAAGGCGATCGGCGGGGCCAGCGCCTGGCAGATGGGCGAGGACCTCAAGATGCTCAAGGACCTCGCGCGCACGCCGTTCGCGGTCCCCGGCATCGGGGGCCAGAAGGCCATGCCCGCGATGGGCGCCGGCGACGCGGTCGACCGGCTGGCCAGCTGGCTGGTCGATTCGGCGGGGCTGCCGCGCGATGCCTAGGCGAGGTCCGGTCGAGGGGCGGAGACGCGATGATCGTTGACTCCGTCCTCATCCTCGGCGGCACCGGGTTCGTCTTCGCCGTCTTCATCGCGGTCGCGAACCGGAAGTTCAAGGTCTGGGAAGACCCGCGGATCGACGTGGTCGCGGGGATGCTGCCGCAGGCCAACTGCGGCGCCTGCGGCCTTCCTGGCTGCCGCGCCTTCGCGGAGAAGGCGGTTTCGGGCGCGGTGCAGCCGGCGCAGTGCACGGTGTCTCCCGCGGACAAGGTGAAGGAGATCGCGGGCTACCTGGGCGTCGACGCGGGCACCGGCATCAAGCGCGTGGCCCGGCTCCTGTGCGCGGGCGGCTCCGACGTCGCGATCCAGCGGGCCTCCTATCGCGGCTTGCAGACCTGCGCGTCCGCGGCCACGGTGGCGGGCGGAGGGAAGGGATGCGCCTGGGGGTGCCTCGGGCTCGCTGACTGCGCGCACGCCTGCACGTTCGGCGCGATTCGCATGAACGCGGTCGGCCTTCCCGTGGTGGACCCGGTCAAGTGCACCGCGTGCGGCGACTGCGTGGTGGCCTGTCCCAAGAATCTCTTCGTGGTCCAGCCCATGGCCCATCGGCTCCTCGTGCAGTGCCGGAACCTGGTGTCGGGCGACGAGGCCCTCGCCTCCTGCCAGGTCGCGTGCACGACCTGCGGCAAGTGCGTGCTCGACGCGGCGCCCGGGCTCATCAGCGTCGCGAGCGGAGTTGCGGTCGTCGATTACGCCCGGATCGATGAGGCCGAAGAGCGCGCGGTCACGCGCTGTCCCACCGGGGCGATTGTCTGGTTGCAGGGCGCCCAGCTCGAACGTCGATCCACCCCCACCAGTTCGGTGCAAGCATGAAACTCTGGAGCAAGACGAAGTCGGAGACGACCCCCCAGGCGGCGCCGAAGTACCCCGGGGTCAGGCAGGCGCTCGATGGGTCGAGTGCCGTGGTCGCGATGGAAACCGCGGCGAGCGATGCCGCAGGCCTGAGTGCGGTAGCCCCCGCCTCGAAGATGAGCGAGGGCTGGGCGGCGGCCGCGGCCCGGGGCGTCTCGAACGTCAACGAACGGAAGCTCATCTCTTTCGAGCCTGCAGACGACGTCGCGTCCGCCGCGGTCACCGCGGGCCTCAGCATGGCGGGGCTCCGCGCCACCACCTTCACGAGCGGACCGGGTCTTGCCGCCATGCACGAGTCCCTCTACGCGATCGCGGGCAAGCGCCTCACTTGTGTGGTGAACGTGGCGGCGCGCGCCATGACCAGGCAGGCGAAGAGCGGGCAGGCGGGTCATGACGACTACCACGCGGTCGACGACACCGGGCT
>DAORUA010000214.1:0-7046 GCA_035432945.1 Vicinamibacteria bacterium
CTTGTGGCCCAGGCCCACCGCCGGGGCACGGCCGTGTGCGGCCTGCGTGTTGCCCACGTCGAAGTAGTAATAGAGGAAGACGCTGCAGCCGACCGGGGACACCGCGACGGTGCGGTCCTGGACGCCGAGTTCCTCGATCGCTTCCGCGAGGTACTTGTGGGCGAGCCCGTGCCCGCAGCCCGCGCAGTAGTGGGTGGCCTGTCCCTTGAGGCCCGCGCCGTGGTCGTGCCGTTCGAACTTCTCGTAGAAGATGTTCATGCCGCCCTCCCCTTTCCCTCGAGCGCGCACACCCGGGCCACGATCTCCTCCTGCTGGGGAAGGATTCCCCCGAAGCGGCGGACGGAGTCGATCACGGGAGGAGCATGAACCCCGGCGTGGCTGATCGCGAGCCGCATCTCGTCCTCGAGCTGTCCGTTGCTGGCCTCCACCACCACGATGCGGCGCGCCCGGTCGAGCAGCGGCCACAGGGCGTCGATGGGGAACGGCCACAAGGTGACCGGACGGAAGAGGCCGGCCTTGATCCCGCGGGAGCGCAGGTCGCGAACCGCGCCCTTGGCCATGCGGCCGGGAGTGTTGCAGGCCACGAGCAGCACCTCGGCATCGTCGGTCTCGAAGAGATCCGCGCGCTGTTCCGCCGCGGTCATGGCCGCGTACTTGGCGTTCAGGTGGGTGTTGTGGGCTTCGAGGTCCGGCTCGCTCAGGAAGATCGAGCAGTTCAGGTTGCCCCGGTGAGCGCGGTCGCCCCACACCGCCCACGCGGGCAGGCCCGGCTTCACCACGAAGTCCGGCAGCCGGACCGTGCCGGTCATCTGGCCGAGGTACCCGTCGCTCAGGATCACCACCGGATTGCGGTAGCGGAACGCGATGTCGAAGGCGAGGATGGTGAGGTCGAGCATCTCCTGCGGAGTCGAGGGCGAGAGCACCACCGCGTGGGTGTTGCCGTGGCCGAGGCCGCGGCAGGCGAGCTTGATGTCGGCCTGCTCGGGCGCGATGTTGCCAAGACCCGGGCCGCCCCGCATGACGTTCAGGAAGACGCCGGGGAGTTCCGCCCCGATCATGTACGAGATGCCCTCGAGCATCAGGCTGAACCCGGGCGACGAGGTGAAGGTCGTGGCCCGCAGACCGGCGCCCCCGCAGCCGTACATCATGTTCACCGCGGCGGTCTCGGATACCGCCTGCATGAACACGCCCCGGAGTTTCGGGAGGAGCTTCGCCATCAGCTCCGCCCCTTCCGTGGAGGGCGTGATCGGATAGCCGTAGAAGTGCCGGCAGCCGGCGATCAGGGCGCCGATGGCCGCGGCGTAGTTGCCCTTGACCACGAGCGGTTCGACCAGGGGCAGGGGCAGGCGTTCGTCCGGCATCGCTCGCGGGGCCTCCAGGGCCTTGCTTCGGGGACCGAAGAGGTCCTTCGGGTCCTCGAGAACGAAGTCCTTGCCGGGCTCGGCGCGGAGGCCGTAGGGCTCCGGGCAGGCGGAAATGCAGAGCCCGCAACCGTTGCACAGGTCGAGATCGAGGTGCACGGGCATGAGACCGGTGGCGGGATTGATCTCCGTTCCGACCGTGATGCAGTGCTTGGGGCAGGCCTCGATGCAGCGCCCACAGCCCTTGCAGAACTGGGGGAGGAGGAGGGGCTTGGGACGCTCGCGAACGGTGCTCATGGGACTCTGGCCTCCACACAGACGGTGCGGCCTAGATTCTAGGGATCGCGGCGGGTTTGGAACAGGATCATCATGTAGTCCATTTGACTCATGCGGCCCATGGGCGCGGGCGTATGTTGGCGCTGTCGGGAGGCACCAAAGATGACGAACCCACCAGAGAGAAAGAAGATCCGGCTCCACCTCGCCGCGTGCTGCCCCGAGGCCCAGGCCGACGGCGTCCCCTGCACCGAGCTTGGCCGCGACTGCGAGCAGTGTGACAGAGCGATCGCGACCCTCCATGCCGACCCGCTCGAAGGGGATCAGTCGGACCACACCGACCCCTGGGCGGTCTGACCCCCCTTCCCGATCACCACCTCCTTCAGATACCCTCCCGCCATGTGCAGACGAGTGACGTGCAGTCAATGCGGCAAGCCGACGTTCGCCGGTTGCGGTCAGCACGTCGAGCAGGTCCTGGGCGACGTGCCGAAGCCCGAACGGTGCCAGTGCGGCACGGGCGGAAAGCCGGCGAACCGCCTGGGCGCGTGGCTCCTCAAGCTCCTCGGGCGCTAGAACGAGACCAGCCGGGTGATCTTGAAGGCGACGGTCCGGTTCCGCTGAGCCGGCGCGTTCGTGGCGCGGCTGTCCGTGAAGACCAGGAAGATGTCGCTCAACGGGCGATGAATGAAATTGGCCCGCACGTTGGTGTCCCATCTCCTTGAGCTCGAGTTGTACTGGAGCAGCGCGTTCAGGAAGAGCCGGGTCGAGAAGCCGTAGTTCACCCTCAGCACGAGGGTATCGGTCACCGCCTCTCCCTTCGGCATCTCCATCCGGTCGCGAGTGAAGCTCAGGCTGCCGCTCAGGTGCTGGTTGACCCGGCCGCTCGCGCCCAGGGTCAGCAAGCGCCGCGTCCCATCGTAGTAACCGCCGCCGCCGAGGCGGGCCTCCAGGGCCAGCCGGTGGGAGCGGCTGGTCGCGAACGCGATGAACCGGTCGGTGAACTCATAGCGTCCGGGCCCGACGAAGAGGCCATTCGGCTCGTTCACCACGAACCGCGCATCCAGTTGTTCCTCGTTCGGGTTCGCCCCCAGTTCCAGGGTGGCGCCGTCGCGCAGGGTGACGAGCAGGCGTTCCTCGAGGTAGCGCGAGTCGAAGGCGCCGGTCGCGTTCTTCAGGCTGGTGAGGCCGAACGCCGGATAGATCTCGCGCACGAACCCGGTTCCTCCCGAGGGCCGGAAGCGCCGGCCCAGGAGGGCCTGCGCGCGCGCCACGCCCGTGCGCGGGGTGAAGCCCGCGTCATTCCTGAACGCCGGGCCCACCTTCCCCCAGGAGCCATCGGCCACCCATCGCGGATCGCTCCAGGCGATGCCGGCGCGGAGGGTGGACCGGTCGCCGGTCGAGGACGAGAGCGGGCGGTCCGCGAAGGCGGTCGCGGCGTAGCCGTATGCGCGAACGTTGGGACGGAGTCGCAGGTTGAGGTCGACGCCGCCCACCGAGCTGTCCGCCCCCGCCGCCCGGTTCCGGCCCACGATCATGAAGCCCACATCGGAGCCATGCAGGATTTCCCGACGGCCGCGCAGGACCAGAAAATCGGACCGAAGCTGGGCCGCGCTGTCCCGTTCGCGAACGTAGAGGGCCCCCACCCTGCCGCCGAGCGCGCGGCCGGTGAGCCGCAGGCCGAGACCGATGGGGATGGGCGCGCCGTTCTCGGCGAGCCCGATCCTCCGGCTGAAGAACAGGATGGGGTCGCCCTCCACGCCGCTGTCACGCCCTCCCGCGCTCGTGCCCGGCTTGAGCGAGATCTGATTCGAGCGATCGTTCCCCGGCCCGAACTGGAAGACCCCCGAGTTCTCGAGAAACACCTCGCGCTTCTCGGGAAAACGCACGCTGAAGCGCGACGCGCCGATCTGCTGCACGTCGGCTTCGACCTGCGAGAAGTCGGTGTTGAGGGTGAGATCGGCGTTGAGCGTCGGCCGCAGGCCGTAACGAAGGTCCAGCCCGACCGCGGCCGAGGATTCGGAAGCGCCGCTCACCCGTTGATCTCGCGCGGTCACGTAGGGCTTGAGCCTCAGGTTCCGGCCGGGGGACACGCCCTCGAGACCCTCGAGGGTTCCCGCCAGCGATACCCGGTCGAGGTAGTACTGGCTCGGCACAGGTGACCAGTAACTGTCTTCGAGCCGGCCCTGGAGATGTCGCTCGAAGTTGATGCCCCAGACCTGCTCGGGCCGATCGGGCATCTGAAGGGTGCGGAAGGGAATCTCCATCTCCGCGTACCAGCCGGTCGGGGTGATCGTGGTCCTGGCCCGCCACACCGCGTCCCAGCTCAGGTTGCGCTCGCGGCCCTCGTTGGACTTCTGCGAATCCCAGGTGGCGCCGAGGGGATTGACCCCGAACTGATACCCGTTGCGGCGATCGAGAAAGGGATCCACGATGACCGCGACCCAATCCGTGGACGAGCCGTCGAAGTCGCGTCGGAGTTCGTTGTAGATGATGTCCCTGACCTCGCGATGCCCGGCGAAGAAGCCGATGTAGAGGGCCCGGTCGTCGTAGAGAACTCTGACTTCCGTTCTCTCCGTGGGCGCAGCGCCCTCGTCGGGGACGCTCTGGGTGAACGAATCGGCCGGCTCCGCCGAGGCCCACGCGGCCTCGTCCAGCCGCCCGTCGATGTCGATCTTCGTCTCCACCCGGGTGGCCCGCAGTTGGGGACGCGGGGGCGGCGGCTCTGCGGCGGCAAGGGCCTCTCCGGCGAGGAGCAACGACAGGCCGAACGCGCTCGCGACTTTCTTCATCTCTTCGATCTCCATGAAATTCAGTGATCGGATTCTTCTTCGCCGCGCGAAATGCCGCACTCCGTTTCTTGCGCGCCAATCGCGAAACTCCGCCCCGGCGCGGCCCGGGCCCCCCATGTATCGTTGGGGCCTCATGACTTCGCTTCTCTGGAGCGCGGCGGTGCTCGGCTTCATCCTGGGCCTGCGCCACGCCCTCGACCCCGACCATGTGGTCGCGGTGTCCACCATCGTTTCCACCGAACCGAGCTGGCGCCGGTCCTCCCTCATCGGCTCGTTCTGGGGCCTCGGGCACGCCACCTCGCTGCTGACCCTGGGCGGCCTGATCGTGGCCCTGCGGATCAACATCACCGAGCTTGCCGCCTCGCGCCTCGAGATCATCGTCTCGGTCATGCTGGTCGGCCTCGGGGTCTACGCGATCCGCTCCGCGCGCGACGGATTCCGCCTGCACGCTCACAAGCACACCCACCAGGGTGCTTCGGCCGGCGAGGAGAAGGAGCACGTTCACCTCCACGTCCACAAGCCCCGCGCGCTGCCCGTTCACCAGCACGCGCACCCGCTCCGCTTCGGCCTCCGCCCCTACGCCATCGGCCTCGTCCACGGCATCGCGGGAAGCGGCGGTCTCGCCCTCCTGGTCATGGCCACCGCCAAGACCGCGACCGCGGGCCTCCTCTACATGGCCGCCCTCGCTTTCGGAGCCCTCGTGGGCATGGGCATCCTCTCCGCCCTCCTCACCCTGCCCCTCGCCGCCCTGCGCACCCGCTACGAGACGCTGCACCTGCGTTTCCAGTTCCTCTCCGGCGTGTGCAGCGTGGCCTTCGGCCTGTGGCTGTTCACCGAGCATCTCGGGGAGTTCATGTGAGCGAGGGCGCGGCCGCGCCCAGGCGACTCATCGTGGGCGTGACCGGAGCCACCGGCTCCATCTACGCGGTCCGCCTGCTCGAAGCGCTTCGCAAGACCGACGTCGAGAGCCATCTCGTGCTGAGCCGCTGGGGCGCGCGCACCCTGATCCACGAGACCGACCGCACCCTCGATGAGGTCCGGTCCCTCGCCACCCACTCCTACAAGGACAACGACCAGGGAGCGAGGATCTCCAGCGGCTCCTTCGTGACCATGGGCATGATCGTCGTCCCGTGCAGCGTCAAGACGCTCGCCGATATCGCCCACGGCCACAGCGGCGAGCTGATCCACCGCGCCGCCGACGTGGTGCTCAAGGAACGCCGGCGCCTGGTTCTCGCCGTCCGCGAAGCCCCCTTCACCGACATCCACCTCGAGAACATGCTGAAGCTCTCCCGCATGGGCGTGATCATCTCCCCGCCCATGCCGGCCTTCTACACCCGGCCCACGTCGATTCTCGACCTCGTCGACCACACCGTCGCCCGCTGGCTGGACCTCTTCGGCATCGAAACCCCCGCCCCCCGCTGGACCGGAGAGATGGCCACCGGAGCCCCCACCCCGCCGATGACCCCGTCGGCCACCAAACCCGCCAAGAGGACCCGTAAATGATCCGACGCACCGCATCGCTCTCCGCCCTCCTCCTCCTCCTCTCCCCGGTCCTCCTCGACGCCCGCCCCCTCGGCAGCACCGACCTCTACAAAATGCGCTCAGCCGGCTCCGTATCCCTCTCCCCGGACGGAACCCGCATCGCCTACACGGTAGAGAACAACGGCCCGACCGGCCGCCCCTACCGCCAGCTCTACCTCGCCACTCTCCCCTTGGGCGAAGCCACCCGGGTGGGCGGCGAAGCGGATCGCGCGGGCGGAGCCACCTGGTCCCCCGACGGCAAGCTGATCGCCTTCACCGGCCGGATGGACGGCAAGAGCGGCCTTCACGTCGCGAACGCCGACGGCACCGGCATCCGCTTCCTGACCGAAGTCACGGACACGAACTCCCCCCTCACCTTCGAGGGCTCCACCCTGGACTGGTCGCCGGACGGCAAGCAGATCGCCTTCGTCTCCACCGTCCCCGGCCCGGAGACGAAGGACGCGACCGGCGATCCCATCGTGATCACGCGCTACCTCTACAAGCCCGACGCGGGCGAGGGCAACACCCGCTTCAACGACAACCGGCGCCGCGAGGTCTTCATCATCGACGCCGCGGGGGGAACACCGCGCGCCCTCACCACCGGGCCCCGCGAGTACCACTCGATCGACTGGTCACCCGATGGCCGCGAGATCCTCGCGGTCTCGAACCTCGATCACGATCCCGACTACTTCTACAACCAGGATCTCGTCGCGATCTCGCCCGCCACCGGAGCCATCCGGCGAATCACGGCCACGGAGAGCGCCGAGTATCAGCCGGAGTATTCCCCGGACGGAAAGCAGATCGTCTTCCTCGGCACGAAGCGCGGCCTCACCGATCTAGAGACCACGATGGAGGACACCCACGTCTGGGTCATGAACGCGGACGGAACGGGGCGGCGTGAGATCGGCTCCGTCATCGACAACCGCCAGAGCAATCACAGCTTCTCGCCGGACGGCGCGTCGGTCTACTTCACCGCCCTCGACCGGGGCCATGTCCGCCTCCACCGCGTGGCCCTCGGCGCCGGCAAGGCCGAAACCGTGATCTCGGATCCGGGCTCGGTGGGCGGCTACGCGGTCGCGAGGAACGGGTCGATCGTCTACGC
>DAORUA010000215.1:0-3563 GCA_035432945.1 Vicinamibacteria bacterium
CGTTGATTCCATTGGAACTTGAAACACTGAAGTCCGTCCTGTCCATGATCGAGGGGACCGACGTCGTCGAGGTTGAACTCGAGGAGGCCGGGAAGAAGGTCCGGGTGCGCCGCGGGGAGGTGGCCCGGGCGGCCGCGGCTCCCGTGGCGGCGCCCGCCCCCGTCGTGGCGGCTCCCGCGGCCCTGGCCGCCGCCCCCGCCCCGGTCCCGGTGGCCGAGTCCCCGGCTTCGCATCACCTCATGAAGTCGCCCATCGTGGGCACCTACTATCGCGCGTCGGATCCCACCGCCGCGCCCTTCGTCAAGGTCGGCGACGTGGTCCGGAAGGGGCAGGTTCTCTGCATCGTGGAGGCCATGAAGCTCATGAACGAGATCGAGTCCGACGTCGCGGGCGAGATCATCAAGATCCACCCCGAAAACGGCCACCCGGTCCAGTTCGGCGAGCCCCTCTTCACGATCAAGATCGCCTGAGCCGTTGTTCAAGAAGGTATTGATCGCGAACCGCGGGGAGATAGCCCTCCGCGTGATCTGGGCCTGCAAGGAGCTCGGCCTCAGGACCGTCGCCGTCTACTCCGAGGCCGACCGAAACTCGCTCCACGTGAAGTTCGCGGACCAGGCCATCTGCATCGGGCCGGCCAGGTCCAAGGATTCCTATCTGAGCGTCCCCGCCATCATCAGCGCGGCGGAGATCACCGGAGCAGACGCGATCCATCCCGGCTACGGCTTCCTGGCCGAGTCTTCGTACTTCGCCGAGGTCTGCGAGGCCTGCCGGATCACTTTCATCGGTCCCTCGCCCCAGGCCATCCGGCTCATGGGCGACAAGAGCCGGGCCAAGAAGGCCATGATCAAGGCCGGCGTGCCGGTTGTCCCCGGTTCCCCGGGCATCCTCGAGAGCGAGGAGCAGGCCATGGGAGTGGCGAAGGACATCGGCTACCCCGTGATCGTGAAGGCCTCGGCGGGGGGCGGCGGGCGCGGCATGCGCATCGTCCGCGACGCCAAGGATCTGGTGGCCGCCTTCCGCGCCGCCCAGGCCGAGGCCACCGCGGCGTTCGGCGTGCCCGATCTCTACATCGAGAAGTACATCGAGCAGCCCCGCCACATCGAGATCCAGGTCATGGCCGACCAGCGTGGCAACGTGGTGTCCCTCCACGAGCGCGAGTGCTCGATCCAGCGGCGCCATCAGAAACTCATCGAAGAGGCGCCCTCGCCTGCCGCCCTCATGAACGAGAAGCTTCGCCGGCGCATGGGCAAGACCGCCACCGACGCGGCGGCCGCGGTGAACTACTCCAACGCGGGCACCATCGAGTTCCTGCTCGACGCCTCCGGAAACTACTACTTCATGGAGATGAACACGCGCATCCAGGTCGAGCACGGCGTCACCGAGCTCGTCACCGGCCGCGACCTCGTGAAGGAGCAGATCCTGGTGGCGGCCGAGCAGCCGCTCTCCTTCCGGCAGGCGGACATAGCACTCACCGGCCACTCCATCGAGTGCCGGATCAACGCCGAAGACCCGCGCACTTTCGCGCCCTCGCCCGGCCTCATCCAGCACTTCTGGGCGCCCGGCGGCCCCGGCATCCGGGTCGACACCTTCGCCCACGAGGGCTGCGAGGTGCCGCCCTACTACGACAGCATGGTCGCCAAGCTCATGACCTTCGGCAAGGACCGCACCGAGGCCATCGCCCGCATGCGCCGCGCGCTCGACACCATGGTGATCGAGGGCATCAAGACCACCATTCCCCTCCAGCGCAAGATCATGGACGACGCCGACTTCATCGCGGGCAAGCTGGACACCGGCTTCATGGAGCGGTTCTTGAAGCGCACCGCGCCCCTCTGATCGCGGTGGCCCGTCCGAGCGCCGCCCTCCCGGAGAGGCCGTTTCTCTACGCGATCCTCGATGCCTCCATGCTCGGCGGGCGCTCGCTCACCGAGTGGGTCGGGCTCATCGCCGGGGAGGAGCGCGCGGCCGTCCTGCAGTGGCGGTTCAAGGGCCTCAGCGACGGGGCCGCCCTCGACGGCGCCCGCGAGTTGCGCGCGGCCACTCGCGAGGCCGGCGTCCTGTTCTTCATCAACGACCGTCCCGACCTTGCCCGGATGGTCGAGGCCGATGGAGTGCACGTGGGCCAGGAGGATCTCGATCCCGCGGACGTCCGACGCCTCCTGCCCGGGGCCCTGATCGGCGTCTCCACCCACAACCCCCGCCAGTTCGAAGCGGCGCTCGAGTCGCCCGCCGACTACATTGCGGTGGGCCCGGTGTTCGGGACCGCGACCAAGACGAACCCCGATCCAGTGGTCGGCGTCGACTTCGTCTCCTGGGCCTCGTCCCGAACCGACCGGCCCATCGTGGCCATCGGCGGCTTGAAGGCGGCGAACGCCGCCTCCGTCGTGCGCGCGGGCGCCCGAGGCCTGGCCGTCATCTCCGAATTGATGAAGGCCGGGGATCCGGCGGACGCATCACGCGCCCTGGCCCGAGAGATCCGGCTCGCCGCGGGATAACATCCACCCATCATGACCGCCCGCATTCTCGACGGCGCCGCCATCGCGCGCCAGATCCGTGAAGAAGTGAAAGCCGAGGCCTTCGCCTTCGCCCAGACCTCGGGGGTGCGCCCGGGCCTCGGGGCCCTCCTCGTGGGAGACGATCCCGCGTCGCACATCTACGTTTCGAGCAAGACCAAAGCCTGCGAGGAACTCGGCCTGCACCACGTCACCGAGCGCCTGCCCGCCACCGTCACCACCGAGGACGTCCTTCGCGTGGTCGAGCGCTTCAACCAGGATCCCGCGATCCACGGCATTCTCGTCCAGCTTCCGCTCCCGAAGCAGGTCGATGCGATCCGCGTCCTCGACGCGGTCTCGCCGCGCAAGGACGTGGACGGCTTCCACCCCGAGAACGTGGGCCTGCTCTCCCAGAACCGCGTGCGTTTCGCGCCCTGCACCCCGGCGGGCATCATGGAGATGCTGCGCCGCGAGGGTATCGACCCCAAGGGCAGGCGGGCGGTGGTGGTGGGCCGCAGCGACATCGTGGGCAAGCCGATGGCCATGCTGCTCCTGCATTCCCACGCCACCGTCACCATCGCCCACTCCCGCACCCGGGACCTCGCCGAGGTCACGCGCGGCGCGGATCTGCTCATCGCCGCGGTGGGGAAGGCGGGGATCATCCGCGCGGAGTTCGTGCGCGAGGGTGCGGTAGTGATCGACGTCGGCATCCACCGCATCTCCACGGAAGCCGAGGCGAAGGACATGCTCTCGCCCGCGCGGCTCGCGAAGTTCGATCCGGCCAAGGGCGCGGTGGTGGGCGATGTCCACTGGCCGGCGGTCTCGGAGATCGCCTCCGCGCTCACCCCGGTGCCCGGAGGCGTGGGCCCGTTGACCATCGCGATGCTCATGTCGAACACCCTCAAGGCCGCGAAGCTCTTCGCGAAGTCCTGAGCATGCCGAAAGCGCCCCCGCCCTACCGGGTGGGCATCACCGGTTCGATCGCGTCGGGAAAATCCATGGTCGCGCGCCGCCTCAAGGAGCGCGGCATCCCCGTGATCGACCTCGACAAGGTGGGCCACGAGGTCCTGCGCA
>DAORUA010000215.1:3663-6991 GCA_035432945.1 Vicinamibacteria bacterium
GAGCGCGGCATCCCCGTGATCGACCTCGACAAGGTGGGCCACGAGGTCCTGCGCAAGCGCCACGAGGCCTTCGAGCCGGTGGTCGAAGCGTTCGGCGAGGGCATCCTGGGCGACGACGGCGAGATCGACCGGAAGAAGCTCGGTGCCCTGGTCTTCGCGGACCCCGCCGCCCGTGAGCGGCTGAATCAGATCATGCACCCGCGGATCCGCGCCGAAGAGTCACGCCGCATCGAGGCCATGGCGGAGGCGGGAGAGACCGCGGTGGCCACGGAGGCGGCGCTGCTCATCGAGACCGGCCAGAAGGGGCGCTTCGACTTCTTCGTGGTGGTGGGATGCGCGCCCGAGATCCAGATCGCGCGCCTCATGAAGCGCGACCACTGCACGGTGGAGGAGGCGAAGCGGCGGATCGAATCGCAGCTCGCCTTCGAGGAGAAGAAGGCCCACGCCGACTGGGTGATCGACACCAGCGGGGAGAAGGAGGCCACCCTCGCGGAGACCGACCGGCTGGTGGAGGAGATCAAGCGACGCGCCGCCGAACGCGCGCCCTAATCGGGAATCTGGATTCCCAGGGACGCGAGGGTAGGCACCAGCGCCTCGCGCGCGCGGAGGATGGATTCGATGAACTCGCGCAGGGCCCCGCGGCCGCCCGCGTTCTCCATGATCATGAAGGCCGCCTCCTTCAGGGCCAGGGGCGCGTCGGCGGGTGTGGCGGAGAGTCCGACCCGCTGCAGGACGGGGAGGTCGGGATAGTCGTCGCCGATGTACGCGACCTCGTGGGGCGCGAGCGACTTTTCGGAAAGGATCTCCTCGAAGAGGCGAAGCTTGTCCAAAGACCCCTGTTTCAGCACGCTCATGCCCAGGGTACGCGCGCGCTCGGTCACCGCATTCGAGGCGCGGCCGGTGATGATCCCCGTCTCCAGGCCGGCCGCGTGCGCGAGGACGATGCCATAGCCGTCCTTCACGTTGAAGACCCGCGCCTCCTCGCCGGTGGGCATGATGAAGATGGATCCGTCGGTCATCACCCCGTCCACATCGGTGAGGATGAGCCTGAGGCGCAGGCAGCGCTCCTTGAGCAGTCGGTCTTTCATCAGGAGATCCTAACGGCCCGGGGGCGATGGGCCTTGTCAACCGCCCGGGCATTGAACAGACTAGGCGCATGAGTTCCGTCGCTACGCAGACCGACGGCCCGCCAGCACTTGCCGGCAAGCGCCTGCTCGTGGTGCTCGGGAGCTACCGGAGCAAGCGCCATATCTACGAGCGCGCGCGGGAACTGGGCGTCCGCCTGGCGGTGCTCGACGGTCCGGGGCACTGGGTGCGGACGTGCGCGGGCCCTTCGGATCTGGTGGAGCGCCACTTGAGCGTCGACGTTGCCCCTTTGTCCACCTTCGTGGATCGCGCGGTCGAAGCGGTCAGCGGGGCCGGCGTCTCCTTCGACGGAATCGGCACGATCGACGAGTTCGCGGGGGGCTTCACCGCGCGGATAGCGAAGCGGGTCGGTCTGCCTTTTCACTCGATCGGGGCCGCGGATCTCGCGCGGGACAAGCATCGGGCCCGCGAGGCCTGCGCGGCCGCGGGACTGCCCGGCCCCGCCTTCGCCCGCATCGAGAGCGCCTCGGACCTGGCCGGCGCGGGGGATCGGGTAGGTTTTCCCGCGGTGCTGAAGCCGGTGTCCGGCGTGGGCTCGGTTCAGACCTACAAGGTCGAAGGACCCCGGGATCTCGCGGAGCGCTACGAGAACATCGCAGCAGAAGTGAACCGAGCCCGTTCGACCCTGCGGGTCGAGCTCAGCAGCGACAGGAACTGGTTCGATCTCATGTGGTCCGGAGTTCCAACCCTCACCCTCGAGTCCTGGATCGAAGGCCCCAAGTTCGATGTCGACCTTCTGCTCGACCAGGGAGAGGTGGTCTACGCCCACGCCACCGACGACCTCGAACCCTGCGGACTGCGCGACGTCCGCCGGGTGGCTCCCGCGGGGCTCGAGACCGGGGCGGAGTCCGAACTCATCACCCACGCCGCCGCCTGCGTGCGCGCTCTCGGCTTTCGCCGCGGGGCCTTCAACGTCGAGGTGAAGCGCACGGTCCGGGGCCCGCGGATGATCGAAGTGAACGGTCGACTCGGCGGCTACTCCACCACGGATATCCATCGGGCGGTGTGGGGCGTGGACCTCGTCGAACAGTGGCTGCGCTCCTCGCTCGACCTGCCGCTCACCCCGCGCGAGCTGAAGCCCGCGTGTTTCGTCGCCGAGTCTCTCCTGCCCTCGCCGCGGAGCGGCGTCCTCCAGCGTGACCTGGTCCTCGATCCGCTGCGGCTCGCCAACGAGGTGGTGGCGGCCCGGCCCTGGGCTTTCGCGGGCGACACGGTGGCCGGAGTGGAGACCGGCGCGCCGGACTGGCTCGGCGCGCTTCTCACCAGGGGCTCGACCCGGGGGCAGGCGCTCGCGGAACTGGACCGGCGCCTGGGCGAATTGGAACCCCCCGTGATTTTCGAGGGCGAAACCGAATAACATGCCACACCATCTTGTGGTATCGGTCACTGCAGCCACAACATAAGGAGCGTCTTGATCAACGACTGGAGTTCGCACCGAATATTCGTGTTCACTCCCTACCGCATGACCGCGGCGGGGCCTGAGAGCATCACCTACGGCACGCCCGAGTTCAAGGCCGAGGTTGCGGGCTGGATGCAGGCCCTCGGGGCCGCGCACACCTGGGTGGAGGTGACGCCCGAGACCTCGGCCATGGAGATCGCGCGCGCGCAGGACGAGGCGGCCGGCCGGCCGGTGGTGGTGTTCAACCTCTGCGACGGCATCGAAGTCGACGGCTACCCCGGGATCGAGACCGCGCGCGCTCTCGAGTCGAGCGGCCTTCCCTATTCCGGAGCCGATCCCGCCTTCTACGAGCTCACCACCCCGAAGACCCTGCTGAAGCAGCGGCTGATCGAGCACGAGGTCTCGACCTCGCCCTTTGTCATCATCAAGAAGCCCGAGGTGGACGGACCACGCGCGGGCCACGCGCTCGGCTATCCGCTCATCATCAAGCCCGATGTGTCGGCCGCGAGCTTCGGCATCTCCATCAAGTCCGTGGTCCAGGATGAGGCCGCCTGCATCACGCAGGCCGCGGCGACGATCGCGGGGGAGCGCGACCCGGAGAACTACTATGAAGGTGTTTTCGCGGAGCGCTTCATACCCGGCCGCGAGTTCACGGTGCTGTGCGCCTCCGACCCTTCCGCGTCGATGGGCGTGTTCGTCTATCCGCCGGTCGAGCGCGTGTTCCACTCCGCCCTCCCCGCGCACGAACGGCTGCTCTCCTACGATCGCTACTGGGAGAAGTAC
>DAORUA010000216.1:0-6987 GCA_035432945.1 Vicinamibacteria bacterium
GGAGCGGTGTCGGTCGCGGTGGGGTTGCCGCTGCCGGTCAGGTTGGCGAGGCCGATGGCCACGCGGTTGTCGTCGGAGTAGTCCTCGGTCCAGTTGTTCCAGGAGAGGGCGAGGTTGGCCGCCCACCGGTTGGCCATCCGCTTCTTCGCGGTCAGTTCGAGGCCGTTGTACCTGCGGCTGTATCCGTCGAAGTTCGTGCGGTACCGGCCGTTGCCGCCCGCGTTCACGAGAGCGCCGGGGGCGGTGTAGCGCTGAACCGTGTAGCCCCGGGCCGAAACGTCGGTGCCGCGCACGTACTGATTGGGGGCGATGATCGAGCACGACGCCCCCACCGCGCACGGCGCGGAAAGGAGAGGCGTGTAGGCCAGGTTCGTGGTGGACCGGAAGGTGTAGGCGGCGCCGAGGGCGAGGTCCGCCCTGAGCTCATGGTCGATGCCCACCACGACCTCGTTGTCGCGCTGGTTCTTCAGGTCGGGATCGATCCGGCCCGGAGCGATGCCGGTGCGGTTGTTCGGGTTGATGTTGTAGGTGTACAAGACTCCGCCCGCGACATCCACTTCGTTGGCCTGGACCACCCGGTCGCCATTCGTGTCGTTCCAGCCGTAGGCGACGTAGCCCGCGGGGACGCCCGCGGCATTGACGTTGCCGTAGCTCAGTTGGGCCGCGTAGTTCGCGTAGGAACCCCGGACCACGGTCTTGCGATCCTCGGTCAGGGCATAGGAGAAGCCGGCGCGGGGCGAGAAGTCCTTCCAGTCGATCAGGCTCTTCGAGTCGCCCGCGAAATCGACGGCGGGAGCGAGGCCGGGAAGGGACTTGTTGGCGGGAATGCTGGTGGGCAGGTTCTTCGCGGCCTGGCCGTCGTACCGCACGCCCAGGTTCACGGTCAGGCGATCCTTGGTAAGCACGTCGCCCACGTAGGCCGACGTGTAGCGGCCTTCGTTGTGCGGCGCGGCATCGCGATGAACGTAGGCCGAGTACGGACCGCCCGAGACGATGCCCGCGAGCTGGTTGCCGTTGTAGTGGGTGGTGTCGTTCGTGGTCGCCACCCGGTAGCCGAAGCCGAACTTCAACTGGTTGTTGCCGCCGAGGCCCTGGAAGAAGTAGCTGGCATCGACGTTCGCGGTCTTCTGCGGCCGCCGGCCGACGTAGGTGAGATACGAACCCGTGGCCAGGGAGTTGTCGAAGTCGACCACGTAGCTCTGGGCGTCCCCGCCGCGGGCGGCGAGGGTGAAGCCGGTGTCGTAGTACGCGGCCTTGACCGAGGCGAAGAAGTTCGCGGAGAAGGTGTGGTTGATCTCGAGCTTGGTCAGGCCGTTGGGCATGCCGCCCTCGGTGTAGGCGCCGTCCTGGTTCCACAGGAAGGAGTCGCTCTCGCTCACCGGGAAGCCGACCGCGCGGCCGAACTTCTGCTTGGCGCCGATGAAGTAGTAGCCCGTCACCATGGTGTTGGGGCTGGCCTGCCAGTTCAGCTTCGCGTTGTAGGAAGGAAGGAGGGTCGCGTCCGAGGTTCCGTTGAGGCGGCAGAGCTTGACATCCTGCTTTCCGAACGTCCCATAGAACCAGAGCTTGTCCTTGATGATGGGACCGCCGAGGTCGAAGCCGAAGTCCTTGATCTTGTAGATGTGGTCGGCCTTCTCCCGGGACTGGCCCGCGTCGGGAGCGCAGTAGTCGACGCCCCCGGCGAGGCGATTCGCGGTCCCCCCCTTGTTGATCTCGGCGAGGAGCTCGGGCGAGATGTTGCTGGAACTCCACTGGTCGTCGGTGGCGATATAACGGGCGCCGCCGTGGAAGGTGTTGGTGCCGCGCTTGGTCACGAAGCCGAGACCGAAGCCGCCGGTCTGCTGGGTGAGGTCGCCCCCGCCCGTGGAGACGTTGATTTCCTGGAAGGCGTCGAAGTCGAAGTAGGTCGGAGACGCGCCGGTGGCCGACATGTCGGTGATGACCAGGCCGTCGAGGTTCCAGGTGACCTGGGACGCGGTCGAACCCTTGCCCGCGATCGAAGCCTGCTGGCCGTTCTCGTTGCCCGCGATGTTCACGCGGTCGATCATGGCGCCGGGAACGTTGCGCATGATGCCCCAGGGGTCGCGCGAATTCGGCACGTCCTTGAGCTGCTCGGTGGTGATGGTGGCGCCGGTGCCGCGCTTGGTCACGTCGACCAGCGGCGCTTCTCCGGAGACCTCGACGGTTTCCGTCTTGCCGCCCACCGCGAGCGAGAACGCGAGGGTCGCGTTGGCGCCGGTCACGATGGTGACGGACTTCGTGGCGGCTCCAAAGCCCTGCAGGCTGACCGTGACCTTGTAGTCGCCGTAGTCCATGTTGAGGAAGCGGAACGTCCCATCGGTGCCCGAGACGGTGGTGCGCGTTCCCGCTTCGCCCGAGATCGCGATGGAGGCCCCGGGAAGGACGGCTCCCGAAGCGTCGGTAACCGTGCCCAGCACGTTGCCGGTGGATTGCTGCGCGTAAGCGCCTGCGCTCGCGAGGACGAGCAAGGCGAAGACCAGTAGTCGTCTTTTCATTTCCGAAGGTTCTCCTGTGGGGGTTGATGCGCCTCGTGACGAGGCCTGATCGAATCGCCTTGAACCGGAGCGCGCTCCCCACTGCGCGCGCGCCGCCCGAAGCGCTGGTTGATGAGCCCGAAACGTTTGAGCTTTTCCTGGAACGTGGTGGGTAGAACGCCGAGCGCTTCGGCCGCGCGCTTCTGATTTCCGTTCGCGGCCACCATCACCGTGACGATCAGATTCCGCTCGAAGCTCAGAAGCATGTCCCGCAGAACCAGACGCTCTCCGCCCGAGGGTTCGAGACCCGGAGACGAGTCGAACAAGGATGGATCCGCGAGGTCACTCGACATTCGACGCAGGATCGGCGAGGCGCGTTCTCAAGACAATGGATGAGCGCTTCATTGCGGATGAATCTTCGTAAAGCGGAGGTCAAGGAATTGTGCGGGTTTCGGGCACGCCGCTTGCTCCCCAAACGAATGGAATGGGCACGGTTCTATCGGTTGAACGATTCGAGGCGTCGAAACGCTCTCGCGGCCTCGCGTTCAAATGCGCGGTGAAATGCGCGTGCACGCGCCGGGGCGCGCGAATGCTGGGCGCGCGTGATGTTCGTGAGCGCGAGCGGAAGGCAAACTCGCGCGATCGCCCATTCCGCCGGTCACGGAGACGCGAATGAGCGAAACCGCATCGTCACTCCAACGCGTTGGAGTCGCAGAACGGGACTTCGAAGCGATGATGACGGTGATTCGACCGAGGCCGCGACTGCTGTCGTTCGGCGTTTTTGAACTCGACGCCCTGACCGGTGAACTTCGCAAGGAAGGACGGCTGGTCCGGCTCCGTCATCAGCCGGTGAGCGTGCTCCGGCTCCTGCTCGAACGCGCGGGCGAACTCGTGACCCGCCGCGAGATCACCGAGGAGTTGTGGCCGGACGATGTCGACGTCGATGTCGAGCAGGGCCTCAATCACTGCATGAAGGAGATCCGCGCCGCGCTCGGCGACCGGCCGGACTCGCCCCGGTTCATCCAGACCCTGCCCCGGCGCGGCTACCGGTTCCTGGTCGAGGTGCACGCGAACGGCTGGGAGAAGCGCCCGCCCGCCTTCGATGCGCTCGCGGCCGCGCCCGAGCCCGCGAAAGCCGCCTCGACGGAAATAACGGCGGACCCCGACCCCGACGCGGATCAGGGATTCGGCGACGGACGCTTCGAGTAGGCGGCTACCAGCCGGCCGCCGCGCCCTTGTTCTGCTCGTCCAGCCACTTCTGCAGGGGCGCGAAGTAGTCGAGGATCGCGGTCGCGTCCATCTGGCGCGAGCCGGTGAGCGCTTCCATCGCGTCGGGCCACGGCTTCGAGACGCCCATGGTGAGCATGGCCGCAAGCTTCGCGCCCGCTTCCTTCGAGTCGTAGATCGAACAGCGATTGAGCGGCCCGGTCTGGCCCGCGGCCTGGCAGAGCGAGCGGTGGAACTGGAACTGCTGGATGTGGGCGAGGAAGTAGCGCGTGTAGGGCACGTTCGCGGCCACGTGGTACTTGGCCGCGGCGTCGAAGTCGTCCTCGGTGCGCGTCCCCGGCGGGGCGACGCCCTGGTACTTGAGGCGCAGGTCCCACCACGCCTGGTTGTACTGCGCGGGAGTGATCTCGCCGGAGAAGATCTTCCAGCGGTACTGATCGACCAGAAGCCCGAAGGGGAGGAAGGCAATCTTGTCGAGGGCCATGCGCAGGAGGAGGCCGATGTCCTTCGATGCGGGCGGCTCCTTGTCGATCAGGCCGATCTTCTTGAGGTACGACGGGGTGATCGAAAGCGCGATGGTGTCGCCGATCGCCTCGTGGAAGCCGTCGTTGGCGCTGTCGCGGAAGAGAAACGGCTTCTGGTTGTAGGCGCGCTGGTAGAAGTTGTGGCCGAGCTCGTGGTGGATGGTGCTGAAGTCCTCCGCGTTGATCTCGATGCACATCTTGATGCGGAGGTCGTTGTCGTTGTCCACGTCCCAGGCGCTCGCGTGGCAGACCACCTCGCGGTCCTTCGGCTTCACGAAGAGCGAGCGCTCCCAGAACGTCTTGGGCAGGGGCTCGAAGCCGAGGGAGGTGAAGAAGCGCTCGCCGTAGCGGACCATCTCCAGTTCGTCGACCTTCTTCTCCTTGAGGCGCGCGGTGAGGTCGAACCCGGGGTCCGCGTCCTTGGGCGCGACCAGCGGTTCGATGTTGCCCCACTGCTGGGCCCACATGTTTCCGAGGAGGTGCGCGGGGATCGGTCCCTTTTCGGGAACCACGTTCGGGCCGTAGGTCTCGCGAAGGCGCTTGCGCACGTAGGCGTGCAGCGAGAGATAGAGGGGCTTCATCTGCTCCCAGAGGCGATCGACCTCTTTCGCGAAGGCGTCGGGGGCCATGTCGTACTTGGAGCGCCAGAGCGCGCCCGTGTCCTTGAAGCCGAGCTGGCGCGCGCCCTTGTTCTGCAGCTCGACGAACCGGACGAAGTCCTTCTTCATCGGCCTCGCGATGGAGTGCCAGCCCGTCCAGGCCTCTTCCATTTCCTTCGGGTCGCGCGACTTCACCAGGATCTCGGAGAGCTGACCGAGGTCGAGGGTCTCCTCCTTCCCGTCCTTGTTCCTGCGCGTGTACTTGCCCTTGCCGTAACCGCCCTCCAGGCGCGCGAGCAAGGTCGTCACTTCCTTGCTCTCGATGGCTCCGGTGGGCGCGGGGGTCACGAGCGCCACTTTCAGGAGGGTGAGCTTGCGGCGGACCTCGGGCGCGACCTTGACCCCGTCGAAGGTCGCGGCCTTCTTGGCCGCGGCCACCGCGGCGTCGGTGTAACGCTGGTTCGCCTCCGCCGCGATCGCCTCGGTGTCGTCGGTGATGTTCGTCGACTTCACCCAGTCCGCGCGCGAGAACGCGTTCGCGAGAACGAGGAGTTCCTTCTCGACCTTGTCGGTGAAGGCCTTGGCTTCGGCGGCGGTCCTGGATTTGATGGCCATGTCCTGGGCGGAGGAGGTTGAAGAGAGAGCGAGGGCGAACGCCGCTGCGAGGGCGGCGCCATGGGCACGGTTCATGCGGGGCCTACTTTCGGCTGGGATTCGCGAGCATCGACTCGAGGGGAGCGCGGATCGCTTCCAGGCGGCCGAGGAACAACGGGGACTCGGCGGTCAGGGAGGGCGAGCCCGCGTTGGCGCGCACGTTCTCGGCCCCCGCGTCGAGCGCGGCCCGGCACAGGGCCATGGCCGTGCGCACGTCGCTCGCCGCGTTCACGTTCCCGTGGGCGAGGGCCTGGGCGGAGGCGCGAAGGACCTGGGCCGCGCACTCGCACGTCTCGAGCGGCACCTCGGTGGCCTGCCTCATCGCCTTCTGGATCGCCGCGGTGCGAGCCGCCTTCTCGTCATCGGTGGCTTTCGGCAGCCGGTAGGCCGCGGTCACCCCGTTGTACGCATCGGTGTCGAGATCCACGAGCTGACGCAGGCGCGCGCCGGCCTTGCCCGCCGCCGCTTTCGCGGCGTCGAGCTTCTCGCGCTCGTCGGGAGCCCCGGTGCGGGTCTTGGGGAGACCGGCCACCATCTCCACGAGCGCGGCGGCGAGCGCGCCCGCGAGGGCCGCGGCGGAACCGCCGCCGGGGGTCGGGTCCCCCGAAGCAAAGCGGTCGAGGAGTGTGTTCGTCGGGAGGGACAGTAGTTCGGTCATCAGGACATCTTTCCAAGAATCTGTTTCGCGATCACCATCAACTGCATGTTGGAAGTGCCCTCGTAGATGGCGCCGACCTTCTGGTCGCGGAAGTACTTCTCCACCGGGTATTCGCGGGTGAAGCCGTTGCCGCCGAAGATCTCGATGGCCTTGCTGGCCACGTACTCCGCGGTGCGGGAGGCGAAGAGTTTCGCCATCGCCGCTTCCTTGATGAAGGGCGAGCCGACGTCGCGCAGGCGGGCCGCGTTGTAGGTGAGGAGGCGCGCGGCCTCGATCTGCATGGCCATGTTGGCGAGCTCGAACTGGATGCCCTGGAACTCGGCGATGGCCTGGCCGAACTGCTTGCGCTCCTGCGAGTAGCGGAGCGCGTGCTCATAAGCACCCTGGGCGACCCCCACCATCTGGGAGGCGATGCCGATGCGGCCTTCGTTCAGGGTCTCGATGGCGATCTTGTAGCCCTTGCCCACTTCGCCGAGCACGTTCTCCTTCGGGACCTTGCAGTTCTCGAAGATCAGCTCGCAGGTGGACGAAGCGCGGATCCCGAGCTTGTCTTCCTTCTTGCCGATGGTGAACCCGGGCGTCCCCTTCTCCACGAAGAAAGCGGTGATGCCCTTGTAGCCCTTGCTGGGATCGGCGTTGGCGATGACGATGAACAACTCGGCTTCGTTCGCGTTGGTGATCCACAGCTTCTGCCCGGTCAGCTCGTAGTGGTCGCCCTTGTCCACCGCCTTGCAGGCGAGCGCGAAGGCGTCCGACCCCGAGCCCGCTTCGGAGAGCGCGTAGGCGCCCACCCACTTGGTCGCGAGCTTGGGACAGTACTTCGCCTTCTG
>DAORUA010000217.1:0-5159 GCA_035432945.1 Vicinamibacteria bacterium
GGGCCGCGGCCACCCTCGCGGGCACGCGCACGGGCGGAGCCCCGACCCTCTCGGGCACCAAGCTCGGCGCGACCCGGGTCGGAGGCACCAGGGTCCAGGCCCCGGCCAAGGCCGCGCCTCCCGCGCGCGTCGAGCCGAAGGTCGCGATCGAGCCGCCGAAGTCCAACACCGGCGTGATCGCCGCCGGCTTCGTGGGGCTCATCATCACCCTCGGCGGCGGCGTCTACTTCATCGCCACCAAGCTCGAGGGCAACAAGCAGCCCCCGATCACCGAACCGAGCCCCACCCCCGCGGTGGCCCAGACTCCGGCGGTACCTGTGCCCACGCCGGTGGTGGTCGCGACCGCGGCTCCGCCCCCGACTTTCACCGAGCCCGCGGGCTCAAAGGCCTCGAGCATCGTGAAGGCGGCGAGCGACGCTTTCGGCCGGGGCGACTACGACCGGGCCATCCAGAAGGCCCAGGAGGCCCTCCGCGAAGACCCGAGCAGCACGGCCGGCCAGAAGATCCTCGACCAGGCCAGAAACGGCAAGGACGCGCGGGGCCGCCTGGGGGCGGCGCGCGCCGCTCTCGCCGCGAAGGACTTCGCCCGCGCCCGGTCGATCGCGCAGGAAGCCAGCGCCAAGGCCTCGTGGGACTCGGAAGTCACGGATGTCCTCAACGACATCTCGAAGGCCGAGGCCGCGGAGCAGGCCCTCGCGGTCAACGCGGCCCAGGCCAAGGCTCTCCAGGAGAAGCAGGCCCGGGACGCCGAGATCAACACCCTCCTCTCGAAGGCCACCGCCGCCTTCGGGTCGGACAAGTTCGACGAGGCGATCAGTCTCTACGACGAAGTCCTGAAACTCGATCCCGGGAACGGCCCGGCGCAGAGCGGAAAGATCGGGGCCACCACCGGCAAGAAGGCGGCCGCGGTCGCCGCCTCCGCCGCAGCTGCGTCCGCGGCTCCCTCGGCCCCTTCCGGCAAGGCTTTCGCCGTGGGCCGCACCGACAAGAAGGCAGGCGGCCCTTCGGGCCTCGGCGCCGCGGGCTTCGGTGAGGCGTCGGGCGTCAAATCCGCAACCCAGGCCGCCGACATGCCCGGCTCCATCAGCTTCGAACTCCAGCCCAAGAACCCGCGCCCCGGCGACCCCTACAAGGTCATCGTCAAGTTCACGAACGAAGGCAGCGCGCCCATCGCGCTCAACGGGCTCACCGTCCGCATGAGCATCAACGGCCGGGGTGTGGGCGCGGCCCAGCCCCTCGCGGTCTCGAGCGTCGCACCCGGCGATACCGCGATCATCTACTCGGCCGGCGAGGTGTGGAGCGACTCCATCACCGAGTGGGCCTACACCGCCACCGTGAGCGGGCCGAAGGGCGAGACGTACCGGAACACCGTCACCTGGAAGTAGGTCCGCGCCTGTTGTCGAGGGGCGGAGGGTTGGCAGTAGGATCGCGGGCATGAAACGGTTCTCCCTCGTTCCCGCGTCCGCCATGGCGATCCTGGCCGCGATGCCGGCGCTCGCCAACGATCCGCCCCTGGTCGAGCACCAGCCGGCCCAGTGCTCCGTCGTGTCGAAGCCGATCGAGCTTTGCGCGACCGTGCTCGACGACGGCGACATCGCCAGGGTCAGGACCTATTTCAGAAGGCCGGGCGAGAAGGAATACCTCGTCTCCGAGATGGCGTTCGAGGGCGCCCGCTTCTGCACCACCCTCCCGGGAGTGAAGCCCGGCAAGCTCAAGTCGCTCGAGTACTACATCCAGGCCACGGACACGGAATACGAGAGCAAGCGCACGAGCACCTATCAGCTGCAGATCCAGACCGAAGAGGACTGCGCCTTCCCCGCGGTGCAGAAGGACCCCAAGAAAGCCGCGGCCATAACCGTGCTCGCCACCTCGTCCAAGCAGGGGACGAAAGTGCCCGACTACCTCGAGCCCACGGGCGTCACCTTCGTGCCCACGGGCGTGAAGAAGTAGTTCTCACTCCCAACCGGGCGAAAAAAAGGGACCTCATCGAGGTCCCTTTTCGTCTTCCGCGACCGGTTCCTACAGCCCGGCGCCCTTCCTGGGCGCGAGGCTCAACATCCCGTGGATGGCGGCGAGGCCGAGCAGGATGAAGATCCCGTGGTACGCGCCCGGCATAGCCGTCCACATGTCGGAGTGCGAGGCCGCGATCATCCCCGTGAACATCGGCGCGGAAAGCCACAGGTTGATGCGGGAGAAGAGGAGCGCCTTCTTCGGCACGTCGGCGGGGGCCGGAGGATTGGCGCCGAGGAGCCCGCCGAGGATCTGCTTCTGCGCGGGCCAGATCACGAACCACACGTTGAACCACATGATCGAGCCGAGGAGGCCGCCCACCAGCATCCACGAACCGCGGCTCGAAAAGCCGCCGTCAGCGTCCCACAGACCCTGACCGTGCAGGTAGACGAAGGCGAACAGGAGCCAGCCGATCAGGAAGGTCCACATGGCGCCCCAGCGGAACCACCAGAGGGCCCGCAGCAGGAGGGCCGGGTTGACCTTGGGCTTCAGCTCCTTGTCGAGAACACCTTGGAAGGGCACGTTCACGAAGTTGAAGAAGTACAGATGCCCGATCCAGATCACGCCGGCGAAGACGTGGAACCAGCGCAGGATGAGCTGAAGGAAGGCGGAAATCTCGGGACTGGGCATGGGCGGGTTCTCCAGAAAATGGTTCTTGGTGGGATCATAGAAGGGAAAGAGCTCGGTCGAATAGATATCGTTCGCGGGCCGGCCCCAAAACTCATGCCCCCGGCAAAGAACTCCGACCGCAAGGCCCGTTTCGCGTCCCCGTCCGGGCTCCCCAGGCCCGCCTTCACCTCGGGCCTGTCGCACGACCTGACGCCGCCCGGCGCCTTCCCCTTCACCCGCGGCCTCCATCCCGGCGGGTACCGTTCGCGCTTCTGGACCATGCGCCAGTACGCGGGGTTTGGAACCGCGAAGGAATCGAACGAGCGCTATCGCTACCTCCTCGCCCAGGGCACCATGGGGCTCTCGGTGGCCTTCGACCTGCCTACCCAGATCGGCTACGACTCCGACGATCCGCACGCCATGGGCGAGGTCGGGCGGGTGGGGGTCGCCATCGACTCCCTCGAGGACATGGAGACGCTTTTCGACTCGGTGCCGCTCGACAAGGTCTCGACCTCGATGACCATCAACTCGACCGCGTCGATCCTGCTCGCCCTCTACATCGCGGTGGCGAGGCGGCGGGGCATCGCCGAAGACGCGCTCTCGGGCACGGTCCAGAACGACATCCTCAAGGAATATGTCGCGCGAGGCACCTACATCTACCCGCCCAAGGCCTCCCTCCGGCTGGTGACGGATCTGTTCGCCTACTGCCACGAGCGGGTGCCGAAGTGGAACACCATCTCGATCTCCGGCTACCACATCCGGGAGGCCGGCTCCACCGCGCCCCAGGAGCTCGCCTTCACCTTCGCGAACGCGCTCGAGTACGTGCGCGCGGCGAAAGAACGGGGACTCGATCCCAACGTCTTCGGCGAGCGTCTCTCCTTCTTCTTCGCCTGCCACTCGGACTTCATCGAGGAGGTGGCGAAGTTCCGGGCCGCGCGAAGGCTGTGGGCGACCCTCATGAAGGAGCGTTTCGGGGTCACCAATCCGAAGGCCCAGCACCTGCGGTTTCACGTGCAGACCGGCGGAGTGACCCTCACCGCCCAGCAGCCGGAGAACAACGTGGTGCGGGTCACGGTCCAGGCCCTGGCCGCCGTGCTCGGCGGCTGCCAGAGCCTGCACACGAATTCCATGGACGAAGCCCTGGCTCTGCCCACCCAGGCCGCGGCGACCCTGGCCCTGCGAACCCAGCAGGTCATCGCCCACGAGACCGGGGTGGCCGACATGGTGGACCCCCTGGGCGGCTCGTTCGCGGTGGAAGCGGCAACCGATGACATCGAGGCGGAGGCCCTCCGTCTGCTGGACGGCATCGAGGCCAAGGGGGGGGCGCTCAGGGCCATCGAGCGGGGAGAAATTCAGCGCGAAATCGAGGAATCCGCGTATCGCTTCCAGAGAAACCTGGAAACGAAGGACACGATCATCGTGGGCGTCAATCAGTTCGTGGAGGAAGACGAGGCTCCGCGGACCGATCTCTTGCGCGTCGACCCCGACCTGGAACGCGCCCAGGTCGAGAGGGTGAAGGCCGTCCGGGCGAGGCGCGACGCTGCGGCCTGGGCCGAGGCCATGGCCGCCCTGGAAGGCGCGGCGCGGACCGAGGTCAACGTCGTGGAGGCGATGATCAACGCGGTTCTCGCCTGGGCCACGGTGGGCGAAATCGCGAACTGCCTGCGAGGCGTGTTCGGCGAGCATCGCGATACGTAGCGTGAACTCTCCACGCGTTCTGCGCCCGGGGCCGGCGCTCGAGCGAGCCATCTTCGGGATGCGGCCGGAGGAGGCGATCGCCGCGCTCTTCCTGCTCCCCACCACCTGGCTCACCGGAGTCGCCCACTACTTCGCGCCGGAGTCGGGAGTCATCGGGCCGAGATTTCTGGGCGGGGTCCTGCGCATCGGCGTCGCCATCCTTTGCGCCGTGGTTCTCTTCCTGGCCGCACGACGGCGGCCGCAGCCCGGATCGGCCCTCTTCATGGTCCGGGAGATGCTCCCCTTCCTCCTGTGCATCCTCATCTACACCAACCTCCACGACACCATCGGCTTCGTGAATCCGAACAACATCCACGAGACTCTCCTGGCCATGGACGTGTGGCTCTTCGGGGTGGAGCCCTGCCTGTGGGCCGAGCAGTTCTACTCGCGCGAGCGCACGGAGATCTTCCAGCTTCTCTACATGAGCTTCGCTCTCCTCGCTCCCGCGGTGCCGCTCGTGCTGCTGTTCCAGAAGCGGTTCGAGGACTTCAGGCGCGCGGCCCTGTCGATCATCGTCTGCTTCTACATGGGCTACGCGCTCTACCTGGTCTTTCCCGCCGCGCCGCCCCGGGTGGCCCTCGCGAGCGAGTTCCGGAAGAACCTCGGGGGCGATCCGCTTCGCGACCTCTATCGCGGGCCGACCTGGCCCTGGGAGGCGGAAGCCCCTTCGCCTCCGGGATCGAGCGATCTGGCCTCGCTGGCCGCGGAAAGCACTCTGGCTCTGCTTCCCACGGATTCCCGGGCGGCCTTCCCTTCACTGCACGCGGCGGTCTCGCTCCTGGCCCTGGGCCTCGCCTGGCGCT
>DAORUA010000217.1:5259-6966 GCA_035432945.1 Vicinamibacteria bacterium
TTCCCTTCACTGCACGCGGCGGTCTCG
Source organism: Vicinamibacteria bacterium (assembly GCA_035432945.1). GTDB lineage: Bacteria > Acidobacteriota > Vicinamibacteria > Fen-336 > JAGNNV01 > JAGNNV01. Next base: position 5,287 of record DAORUA010000217.1, read on the forward strand.
CTCCTGGCCCTGGGCCTCGCCTGGCGCTTCACCCGCCGGCTGTTCTTCGTCCTCCTGCCCGTGGCCTTCGGGCTCTGGGTATCGACCATCTACCTGAGGCACCATTTCGTGGTGGACCTCTTCGCCGGATTTGCCCTCGCCCCCGCGGCCTACGTGCTCGCGCCCCGGCTCGACGCTTGGTGGGCGGCGCGTCGGCAGCGCGCCGCGGCCTGAAAACACGAAGGGCGGGCCCGTTCGAGCCCGCCCCAACTTCAAGCCCGGGAATGGCCCGGGTGACCGGCTACTTGCCGGCCGCGATCTCGGTGGTGAAGCTCTTGTCGCCCCAGGCCACGGTCAGGGTGGCGCCCGCGCCCTTCGGTGTGAGCGTGATCGCGAAGGGGTCCACGGGAGCGGCATTCTTGCTCGCCACGAGAACCACGCGCGCCACTTCGTCCTTGCCGATGTTCTTGTCGTAGTCCTGCAGGATGGGCCAGGGCTCGTTCGCCATCGCCGCGGAGGCGCCGGCGAAAATCGACTTCAAGGGCACGCCCAGATGCTTGTTGACGGCCAGGGAATACGAGCCATCCTTGCCCACCGGAACGTACAGGGAGTACTTGCCGGCCGGAACCGCCTTGCCGCCGATGGTGATGGGACCCTCGGTGGTGATGGTCGTGACCTGATCGCGGCCCGCGCGCCACACGCCGTCCGCGGGCAGGGTCTTCATCAACTCATCGAGGGTCCGGGTTCCGAGCTTGGCCTGGCCGTAGTCGATGCTCACGGCCTTCCCTCCCACCGTCGCCTGCGCCTTGCCGCGCGCGGGCGGCTGAGCAGTGGCGGCGGTCGCCACCATGAGGGTCAATGCCAGAACAGTCAGTTTCTTCATGCTTTTCCAATTCTCCATTCGGTGTGATTCAAGAATGAGCAGACGGGCGCACACCGCTCACGCCCATGCTGCTTCCATCTTCTCCGAAGGCCGCGCTCCGGGTCGAATGACCCCGGTTCAACCGCTTGAACGGCGCTTCAGGCCGCGTCGAGAGCAGCCTTCACGAGGTCGTTCACGATCTTCGGATTGGCGCGGCCGCCGGTCTTCTTCATGACCTGGCCCACGAACCAGCCGATGGTGTTGGTGCGGCCCTTCTTGTAGGTCGCAACCTGCTCGGCCGAACCCGCGATCACCTCGCGGATCGCCGCCTCGATCGCGCCGGTGTCGGAAACCTGCGACAGGCCGTCTCTCTCGACGATCGCCTTCGGCGATTCACCCGAGGTCCACATGCGGGCGAAGACATCCTTCGCGGTCTTCCCGTTGATCGTGCCCGCGTCGATCAGGCGGATCAGCTCGGCCAGGGACGCGGGAGTGATCGGCCAGCTGGAGTACGACACCTCGCCGTCCGCGGTCTCGCGCCCCTTCATCTCGCGCATCACCTCGGTCATCACCCAGTTCGACGCGGCCTTGCCGTTGCCCGAGGCCTTCGCCACTTCCTCGAAGAAGTCGGCGACTTCGCGGGTCAGGGTGAGGACGGCGGCATCGTAGTGCGGAATGCCGTATTCGGCGGCGAACCGCGCGCGTTTGGCCGCAGGGAGCTCGGGGAGCGCCTTGAGGGTGTCCGCGCGCCATTCCGGGTCGATGACCAGGGGCGGAAGATCGGGCTCCGGGAAGTAGCGATAGTCGTGCGCGTCCTCCTTGGAGCGCATGGACGCGGT
>DAORUA010000218.1:0-6893 GCA_035432945.1 Vicinamibacteria bacterium
AGCTCGCTGGCTCGCCCAGCCATCCTCTGCTGCGGGTCGTCGTCTACTACGTGATCCTCTTCGGGGCCGCCGCCGGGCTCGTGTCGCTGGCACCTTCGACGCTCGACTACCTCAATGCCCCGCCGCCGATCTCCGGGCTCGTGTCCGGCCTCACCGGCGCCACGGGCGCGCCCGGGGTCACGGCCGAGGCGGCCGCTCCCTGGAGAGTGGTGGCGGCCACCGTGATTTCGCTGGCCAGCGCCTGCGCCCTGATGCTGCCGGTCACCTGGGTCTACGTCCAGACGCGCCGCAAGAAGGGGTTCGAACAGTCGATCGTGCAGACCCTGATCTTCCTGCCCCTGGTCGTCTCCGGCGTGATCCTGCTCGTGCAGAACAGCGCCGCGCTCGCGTTCAGCCTCGGGGGCATCGTGGGCGCGGTGAGCTTCCGGAACCGGCTCCGCGACACCAAGGACACCATCTTCATCTTCCTGGCCATCGTCATCGGCGTCGCCGCGGGCGTTCACGCGATGCTGGTGGCCGCCACCATCTCCGTGCTCTTCAACGCGGTCGCGGTCGTGATGTGGTGGACCGACTTCGGCCGCTCCGGCGCCCAGCTCGAGGGCCCGCCCGCCCGCGAACGCCTGGAACGCGCGAAGGCCATGGCCAATCGGAGCAGCGCCTTCATCTCGATGGTCGACCGCGAACTGCTGCGGTCGATGGCGCCCGAGCAGCTCGAGGTGCTGGCCGAGCGGGCGCGCACGCGTCAGCGCAAGGCCGAAGCACGGGCGGGGATCGCCGAGGAGGGCAAGGACGCCCGCGACCGCACGCTGCGGATCGAGACCGGTCCGGATCCGGCCCAGGGCCGAAGCACGGTCGAGCAGGCCCTCTCCTGGCACGCCAAGCGCTACGACAGCGTGAGCGAGACCGCGGAGGGCGGCGTCTCGACCGTCCTCTATCGAATCCGCCTCAAGAAGAGCACCACCAGCGACCAGTTTCTGGAGCGTTTCCGTGCGTCCGCGGCCGACGCGATCCGCAAGGCCGAGTTCATCGACTAGTCCGCCGCCTAGCTGGCCTTCGCCTGGCGTTCCGGGGGCAGGGCATGCACCTGCCACCACTCCATGGCCTCGGCCTGCGTCCAGGGATCCACCGCCATCGCCTTGAGCGCCTGGCCCACCTCGTCGGCGCCCCCCGGACGGTTCGCGGGATCCTTCTCCAGGCACCGCATGAGCAAGTCCTCGAGGGCCGCCGGGACGATGATGTGGGCCCGGCGGGAGGGCGGCACCGGGATCGACTGCAGATGGCTCGCGATCATCTTCAGTCCGGTGTCGGCCTCGAACACCATCTTGCCGGTGAGCAGGTAATAGCCCACGCAACCGAGCGCGTAGATGTCGGCGCGCCCGTCGAGGGGCTCGCCTCTGACCGCCTCCGGCGGCATGTAGGCGGGCGTCCCGGGGGTCAGGCCGTCCTGGGTGGTCTGCGAATCGAGCACCCCGTCTCCGTTGAGGGATTTCACCAGCCCGAAATCCAGGACCTTCACGAAGTCGTGTTTCAGCCCCACACGCCCCACGTGGATGTTCGCGGGCTTGATGTCGCGGTGCACGAGGCCGGTCGCGTGGGCCTCGTCGAGGGAGTCGCACACCTGGCGCAGTAGATAGATGGTTCGATTCGCGGGCAACGGCCCGTAGGTCGACACCATGGTCTGCAGGTCCATGCCGTCGAGCAGCTCCATCACGAAGTAAAGGGTCTGGTCGGCGGTCACCCCGAAGTCGTAGAGGGCCACGGTGTGCGGAGACCGGAGACGGGCCGCCGCCTCGGCTTCCCTCCGGAAGCGCTTGACCGCCAGGAGTGCCGCCTCCGTATCGCCGGGGGCCACGGTGTCGGGACGGATCAGCTTGATCGCCGCGGGCCGGGCGAACATGCGGTGCTTCGCCCGGTAGACCTCCCCCATGGCTCCCAGTCCGATCCGCTCCCCCAGCTCATAGCTGCCCATCTCCCGCGCTTTCGCCACCTGCAGCCCCAGCCCGGTCATCACCCGCGAGATCACGATGGCCACGGGGATGAGAAGGTAGTCGGGGTAGTGCATGAGGAGGACGTTGCCCTGGGAACCGTAGTGGAACTGGCCCGAGGCCTGTCCGAGCATCATCCCCAGGGGATTCATGGAGGCCGCGAGGAGCCCGGCAACCAGGGTCTTGCCCGGGGTGGTGGGCAGGAGCGCCGCGAAGATCAGCATGATCGGCCCGATCCAGCTGATCATGGGGAGCATCGGCCACTCGTGAGGCACCGGGCTCCAGTGCATCAACATGCCCAGGCCGAAGGAGATGGCGACCATGTAGGCGAGGCCCACGTCGAGGATGAACTCCGGGTCGCGGTCCGTGTTGCGCGCGTAACGCCACAAGCCCACGGAGAGGGCGATGCTCACGATGGCGATCGCATCGCCGCCGTCCAGGGTGGTCCAGTCGCCGTCGCCCCGGATCAGCGCGAAGGTCGTCGCCCGCCCGAGGAGCCAGGCCACGAGGTAGGTGACGGACATCAACAGGGCGGTGATCGACAGCCGGCGCGAGGCCTGCCGCAGTATGTCCTCGGGCAGATCCCCCCCGGCGCCGAGGGCGTTCCTCAGGAGGTCGGGCGCGCTGCGCGAAATCTCCGGGCAGACGATGCGGGGGTCGGCCATGCTCACGGGATTCTATGCGGGGGGGCCCGAACCGCGCCTAGAAGACGACGCGGAACATGACGCTCTTCCCCGGCCCCTTTCCAACCTGGACTAACACATCGCCGCCCCGGCCCACCGGTCTGGCGTACGCGAACGCTGGCGGTCCGGATAGCGCGCCCCCTCCCCGGACCGAGGCCCCGGGGACCTCCGCCTCCTTCTGATGAAGGTGCCGGGGAACCCACTTCCCGACCGCGTAGCCCACGCCCGCCCCGACGAGCACGTCGGTCAGGTGGTGCCGATCCCCGCCCACCCGAAGGTAGCCGGTCAGGGCGGCCGCTCCCGCTCCCGCCCAGAACCAGTTGTCCGCCGAGCGCCCGCGCAGGCGAGCCGTCTCGCGGGCCGACGACGCGAGGGCGAAGGCGACGGCGGCATGACCTGAAAAGAAGGAGAGATTGCGGTCGGCCTCGGTCGGGCTGCCCGGATGGCAGGGATTGGAGGCCGGCCGGTCGCGTCGCACCGCGTACTTCACCACCTGGGTCAGGATGACCGTGGCTGCGACGGAATCCGCCACCACCCCCGCGTTCTCCATCCACGCCCGGCCGCTCGACTCGTGGCTCATGGGAAGGAGCGCGATCGCTCCCGCCGCGCCAAGGGAAAGGTAGCTGAGCCGCCCCGCCTTGCAGGGTTCGTCCCATCGGGCTTTCCTGGCCCACCGGTCGAGGACGTTCGGATCGGATCCGCCGCACCAGCGACAGGCCGGAGGGGTCTTGTAGATCTCCGGGGGCAGGGCCGCCGACACCACAGCGCCCGCCATGAGAGCCAGGCTGACCGTGCCGTTGTAGGAGACACGATCGCGCGGTTCCCCGTCGACCCCAGGAGGCTCTGGATCCGTGGAAGCCCGGGCCCATCCCCCGCCCACGGGCCCAACCGCAAAGACCACGAGCAGCGCGAGCGATCGCCAGCGCTCCGCCCTGACGCGGTCAGCCCTCATGTTAGGCTTCAAAGAATCGCATGCTTGATGGAAGGTATCGGCCTCGTTCGGCCGCCTCCGCCTTGCCGCTGGTCCTTCTCTCGTTTCTCAGTCTGCTGGCAAGGCCGGGGCTCGCCGACGAGACCCAAATTCGAAGTCAGAAGGAGACTAACTCAGGGGCGACCCTCGTCGTCGCCGCCGGACCCCAGTATCGGGCCGGACCGCTCCATCGCTTCCTCCTCGGCGCCGGTTACCGCGATCTGTGGCGGACCGCGATCGAGGTGGAGGTCCTCGACCTCGACGCCTTCTCCGGCGGGCTCCGGCCGAAGAAGAAAGGCGGCGGCAAGCAGACACTGTCCCTGACCTTCGAGGACCGGGAGGGCCGCGAGTGGAAGTTCCGATCCATCGACAAGGACCCGTCAGCGGTCCTTCCCGACGAACTCCGGGACACGTTCGTCGACGCCCTGGTTCAGGACCAGGTCAGTTCCGCCCATCCCCTCGGACCCACGGTCGTGGATCCGCTGGCCGCCGCGGTGGGAATCCTGGGCGCCCGGCATCGCCTCGTTCTTCTTCCCGACGACGACCGCCTCGGGACCTTCCGTGGCGAGTTTGGAGGCAAGCTCGGCTTCATCGAGGAGAAGATCCGGTCCGAGCCGCCCATCACCCCGGGGTTCGAAGACTTCCACAAGCTTCTCAACACTGTGGACCTGTGGAAGAGGCTGGACGAGCATCCCGAGGAAAAGGTGGATGCCGCCGCTCTGCTTCGGGTGCGCCTGTTCGACCTGTTCATCAACGATTTCGACCGCCACAAGGACCAGTGGCAATGGGCGCGCCGCAAGGGCACGGACCTGTGGCAGCCCGTCCCCGAGGACCGCGACCAGGCGTTCGTCCGGTATTCGGGCCTGGCCCTCACCCTGATAAGACCCTCGCAGCCGCGGCTCGTCGACTTCGGGCCCGAGTACCCGAGCATCTTCGGCTTGACCTGGCAGGGCCGGTTCGTCGACCGGAGGCATCTCGCCGAACTCGAATGGCCCCAGTGGCAGGAGGCCATCCGGGCCCTGCAGGCCAGCATCACCGAGGCCTCCATCGACGACGCGGTCGGACGCCTGCCCGAGGAATTCCGCCAGATCACCAGCTCGAAGACCGCCCAGGCCCTGAAGAGCCGCCTGCGCCGGCTGCCCGAGGCCGCGAGGAAGTTCTACGAGCAGCTCGCGGCCGATGTGGAGATCCACGCGTCCGACAAGGATGAAACCGTAACCGTAACCCCGGCCGGGGAACGGCTCATCCAGGTCCGGGTGACGAGCAAGCAGGGCGAGACCCGGTTCGCGCGCCGGTTCGATCCCGCGGAGACCCGTTCGATCCGCCTCTACCTGAAGGGGGGCGACGACCTCGTGGTGCGCGAGGCGGGGACCACCGCGATCACGATCCGGGCAGTCGGCGGCAAGGGCGAGGATTCGCTCGACGACTCCAGGGCCGGGTGGACGAGGTTCTATGACGAAGGTGCCAAGACTCGCGTCGAACCGGGCATCGGGACCTCGCTCGATACCCGGCCCTACGAGCCTCCCAGGGACTCCGCGGGGAATCCCGAGCGCGATTGGGGCGGCCAGAAGAGATTCCTGCCCTGGCTCAGCGCCGGAGGAGACCTGGGGCTCTTTGCGGGAGGCAGCGTCATTTTCACGGGCTACTCGTTCCGACACCACCCCTTCACGCGGCGACAGAGCCTGGGCGCCGGTTACTCGACCAGGCTCCGCTCTTTTCGCGCCGAGTACCATGGCGACTTCATCCGCGGCCGCGGAGGGCGGTTTCGACTCGATGCCAGGGCCTCGGGCCTCGACCTCATCCGCTTCTACGGGCTCGGAAACGAAACCCGGGGCGGTCCCCTGGAGGACTTCTACCAGGTCCTGCAGGATCAATTCTCGATTTCGCCCCGGTTTGAATTCGGCCTCGGCCCGACCCGGGTTTCCGTGGGGGCGCTCGCACGGTACACCCAGGAGCCCGACCGCCTCAGTTTCGCGTCCGTGACCCGGCCCTACGGTTTCGGCGGCTTCGGGAAGGTCGGCCCCCGGCTCGATATCGAGGTCGGGAAACGCGAGCCCGGCGCCCAGGGATCGCGCGGCGGTTTGCTGCAACTCGGAGGCTCCTACTATCCGAAAGCCTGGAGTGTCAAAGAAGCGTTCGGGGAAGTCCATGGCGCAGCCGCGTTCTTTCTGCGGGCGCGCGTGCCCCTGCGCCCCACCCTGGTCGCCCGCCTCGAGGGCAAGCACGTGTTCGGAGAGTATCCCTTCCAGGACGCCGCCTTCCTTGGCGGCTCCGACTCGCTGCGCGGCCTCCGTCCGCAGCGGTACGCGGGAGATTCGATGGCCTTCGGCAGCGCCGAGGTTCGGCTCCGTTTCGGCCGCGTCAGGCTGCTCCTCCCGAGCGACGTGGGAGTGTTCGGGCTCGTCGACGCCGGCCGGGTCTTCGTGGAGGGAGAGTCCTCCGACCGGTGGCATCACGGCGTGGGCGGCGGCGTGTGGGTCGCGGTCCTCAAGCCCGAGAACACGGTCAGCCTGGCCTTCGCGCGCAGCGAAGGCGCCACCCGCGTCTACCTCAAGGCCGGCTTCGGTTTCTGACCGCTCCTCACTTGCGGGCGCGCGCCCGCTCCTCGTTCAGGGTCCGGACCGCCTTGAAGAGCCCGCCTGTCCGGTAGAAGTCCACCGCGACCAGATTGGGCAGCTTGCCTCGCGAAGCCTGGCACTGCTTCGCGCGGGCGAGGAGCGCCTGGTAGTCGTTCACGATCTTCGCGTTGGAGGGCTTGGGCGCGGGTGTCGTGTCCACCCAGTTGTTCATGAGGAAGAGCGAGCCCTTCGTCCCGCCCCGGTTCGGACCGCAGGTGAGTTCGGTGGGGGTTTTGAACTTGTAGGGCGTTTCCTGCATGAGTTCGAAGGCCGGGCGGATCCATGGGACTCCCGGGCGGCCCGATTCGGAGGTCACGAGGACGCGCTGCCGCGTGTCGATCATCTGGCGCAGCGTCGGCCAGGGCGGACCGGCGGGGCCCTTGTAGACCAATCCCTCGAGGCCGCTCTCGGTGAAGGCCGCGGCGAGATCCGAGGTCGCGACGTAATCCTCGATGACCAGCACCAGGACCTCGTTCGGGTTCTCGACCAGATACTCGTTGATCCCCCGCAGCGCGGTTACGAGGGACGTGGCGCCCAGTTCGCAGAAGCCGTGACACAGGTACGCCCCGGGTGGGCCTTCCTCCTTGCCCGCGAGGCGATCGCGGATCCGCATCGCGGCGTCGAGGCCTTCCTTGCC
>DAORUA010000219.1:0-6875 GCA_035432945.1 Vicinamibacteria bacterium
GTTGGATCTTCGACGTCGGCGCCGGCTTCGAATCGCCGGAGCACGAACGGAACGACGTGGGATCCCTTCAGACCGCGGACGGGGTCATGGGCTTCGGCGCCCTCGCCTATCGGCAGACCCGGCCCGGCCGCTTCTACTTCTGGCAGGCCGGCCTCTCCGCGAATGTCGAGAAGAACTACGCCGGCGAACTCCAGAGGCAGCGCATGGGCGCCGAGGCGCAGGTGACGTGGCGGAATTACTGGACGACGTTTGTGTTCATGGAACTCCAGGGCGCGGCCCAGGACCAGCGCCTGACTCGGGGCGGACCCACCATGGGCAAGCCGCCCGGCTGGAGCGTCACGCTCTCTCAGGGCAACGCCTTCCAGAGCCCGACCCGCGTCTTCGGACGGGTGTCGCTTTCCGGCGACGAGGACGGGAGCTCCAGCGTCAACGTGAGCGGGACCGTGGCGCTTCAGGCCAGCCCACGCATCTCTCTCTCGCTCAATCCGCGCTATTCGCGGTCGACCACGGCCCGCCAGTACGCCGAGACCAGGGACGGCGGCCGCCCGATCACCTACTCCCAGCGCTACATCTTCGCCGCCGTCGATCAGGACACGCTCGCGACCACGTTCCGGGCGAGCCTCATCCTCAAGCCGGATCTCATCCTCGACGTCTACACCGAGCCCTTCGCGGCAAGCGGCCGGTATCGCGATTACGGCGAACTCCTCGCGCCGGGGAGCCGGAAGCTCCGCACCTACGGCCAGGCGGGAACGAGCGTGGTCGTGAATCCTGACGGGTCTCGGACGGTGGTGGATGACGCCGACTCGTTCGTCATTGCCAACAACGACTTCCTGAGCCTCTCGTTCCGCAGCAACATCGTTCTGCGCTGGGAATACCGGCCAGGCAGCACGTTCTACGCGGTGTGGCAGCAGGACCGGTCGGACTCCCCGGCCTACGCGCGCGCCGGCTTCTCCGACCTTGTCGATTCCCGCTCCGCTCCCGGCGACAACATCTTCGCGCTCAAGGCGAGTTTCTTCTGGGGGGGGAGGTAGCGGCGAGCGACGGCCCGCCGCGCCCGCCTAACCGGCCAGCGGCAGGGTAAAGCAGAAAGTCGAGCCCTGGCCCATCCCTTCGGACTCGACCCACACCCGGCCGCCGTGGGCCTCGATGATTCTCTTGACGAGTGCGAGGCCCACCCCGGTCCCTTCCGTCCCCGGGGTGAGCTTCTCGAAGAGGTCGAAGACCTTCTCGCGGTGCCGCGGGTCGATTCCCACCCCGTTGTCGCGCACGAAGAAGACCGGGCCCGACGAATCGACACGCGATCCGATCTCGATTCGAGGGTGGGCCTCGTCGCCCATGAACTTCGTCGCGTTCTCGATCAGGTTCTGCATCACCTCGAGCAGCCGCTGTCGGTCGCCTCGGACCACGGGCAGGTCGGGCGCTATCTCCACGGTGACGCCCCGCGCCACCAGGGCGCCCCTCACCAGGTCCTCGGCATCGTGCGCCACCGAGGCCAGGGGCACGTCCTCGTCGGGATTCCTCACCCGGCCCACCCGGGAGAGGGCCAGGAGGTCGCGGAGCAGGGCCTCCATCTTGTTCGTGGCTCGCTGAATGCGCGACGCGTCGGCTCGGAACCGCTCGAGATCGCCCGCGATGGCGCTCTCCTCGAGATGCCCCAGGTACCCGCGGATGGTGATGAGCGGACTCTTCAGATCGTGGGAGACGGTGTAGGTGAATCTCTCGAGCTCCGCGTTCTTCACCTCCAGGAGCCGGTTCGCCTCCTGGATGTCGCGCAGGGACTGCTCCCGCCCGGTCACGTCGCGGAAGCTCCAGACCCGGCCGACCACCGCGTCGCCGACCCGCTGCGGCCGCGAGTAACGTTCGAACACCCGTCCGTCCTTCAGATGGAGGACGTCGTAGCTCTCTCCCTCGGGGAAGGAAAGGATCTCGTGGACCCGGGCCACGAACCCTTCCGGATCGTCGAGCTGGGCCATCGCATGCTCGCCCAGCGTCTTCAGCCCCCGGGTCTCCGGAGCGATCATCGTCTCCGGCAGCCGCCACATTTCCGCGAGCCGTTCGTTGATGTCCACGATGCGGCCGTCGGTGCTCTCCACCAGGATGCCGTCGGTGGTGGAGTCGAGGGTCGCCCGTACCAGGGAGAGCGCGGTGCGCAGGCCCGCTTCCGCGAGCTTGCGCTGGGTGATGTCCTGCTGGGTCGACCAGGTCCTGATGAGGGCCCCGTCGCGGACAACCCCCACCACGTTGCTGACCGACCAGCGCGGGGCGCCCTGGTTGTCGATCCAGTGCGTCTCCCACGTGGTCGGCTGGAACCCCGAAGTCACGAAGGCCCGCGCGTTGTCGGGGTTCGAGACCAGCCGCCGGAGCTGGCGGACCTCGTGGAACGATCTTCCCGTGAGTTCATCGGCCTTCGAAAGGCCATAGAGCCGGGCCATCGCGTCGTTGCACTCCGCCACGTAGGCGTGCTCCTGCAGGTGGCGCACCTGGTCATCGGCGCTCGCTCCCACCGGCCACGGGGCCTTGAGCTCGAATCGCCAGATGCCTTCGGTGCTCTGCTCGACGAAGGCCCGGTACCGTTCTTCGCTGTCCCGCAGCGCCCGGTCCGCCCGGCGCCGGTCGGCGACGTCGACGGCGAGGCCCACGAGGCCGACGATGGCGCCGTGTTCATCCCGCAGGGGCTCGATGTGGAACTCGGCGTCGCGTCCGGCGATCTGCACCTCCATGTCCGAGGCCTGGCCGTCCAGGCCGCGCCTCAGGCCCTCCATGATCCCGCTGTCGCCAAGGCCCAGCTGCTCCAGGATGGGTCCGGCGTTGAGTCCCTGGAGCTTGCCGGCGTCGATTCCGAAGGTTCGGAGCCCCAGCCCGGAGGCCGACGTAAGCCGCAGGTCCGCGTCAGTCGACCACAGGATCGCCGGCATCTGCTCCACCATCATGCGCATCCTCTGTTCGCGTTCGGTGAGCGACCTCGCCAGGCGTTCCTTCTCCGCCGCCGCTTCCTCGATCTGCCGGGTGCGGGTCAGGACCTGCGCGCGCAGCGAGCGATTCCAGGCGAGCCCGCCCGCGACCAGGATTCCGAGGACGAGGAAGAACGAGGCGATGAGCATCGCGTATTCGCCCGCCGAGCGGGAGGGCGGCGGCTCGGAAAGGTGCTTTTCCACGATCCGGCTGAACTCCCCGGACTCCCGGAGCTTCTGGAGCGCGGGGGTGATCCAGGCCATCTCGGCGGCCCGCCCCCGTGCGGTCACGAGGCGGTAGGAGGCGGCCTTCACGATGACCTCCTGGACATCGGTGATACCCAGGCGCGCGAGCGCGGTGCGCAGGACCAGGGCATTCCCCGCCACCGCGGTCGCGCGGCCGCTCCGGAGGAGGTCGATCGCGGCGGTGTGATCCCGCACCGCGAGGATGACCGGGCGCGTGGCTTCGGGCAGGCCCAGGAGGAGGTCGTGAGTCATCTCGCCTTCCTGAACCGCCACCCGTTCCGCGCCCAGTTCCGCGAGATTGGTGGGATAGGACGGGCGGCCGGAGAGGAAGAGAACGGCCAGGCGCACGGTCCAGGTCTCGTCGAGGAAGGCGTACCGCCCGGCCCTCTCGTCGGTGTACGCCATGCTGATGAGATCGATCCGGCCCGCCTCGCCCTCCTGACGGATGTCGTTCCACTTCCCGAGCCGGATCTCGATCCGGCGCCCGCCCACGCGCGCGAGCGCCTTGACCAGATCGACATTGACCCCCTGGGGCTGTCCCGCGGCATCCAGGAACTCGTAGGGCGGGGAGGCGTCACCCCCGCCGTAGACGAGGGCCGGGAGCGTGGAAGGATCGGGAGAGCCCGTCGACGCCGGGGCCGCGGTCTGCGCGGACAGAGGCGTGCCGCCGAAGGCGACCATGGTCAGGGCCCAAAGGAGCGACCGCATTGAAACGAGATTACCCCCTCCGCCGCCCCCCGTTATCCTTGTCTTCCATGATCACCGAAGGTTTGGTTCACAGCCGGAGCCGGGCGTAGTGCAGAGCGGACGCCACCAGAAGCGGGTCAGCGAGCCGAACCCCATCAGCGTCGACGGCTTCGACATGACCTGGGAGAAGCGCCACCCGATCTTCCTCGACTGGCGCAAGGAACTGAAGGGCGTGTCCGTCTCGGTGTGGATTCGCCCCGGGAAGACGAAGGAGCTGATTCTCGACGTGCTTTTCGATGTCTACGGCCTCGAACGCTTCCCGAACCCGGATCGCTGGAATCAGGTCCTGGCCCAGGCCATCCGCTCCGCCATGGAAGCGGGATGGGATCCCGAGTCGCGGGGCACCGCCTTCAGGCACACGCCGGCCTGAGCCCCCGAAAGGCGGGTCAGGCGGGGGCCGGCTCGAGGGGGCCGCAGTTCAATCGCCGTCTGAACTCGCGCCGCAGCAGCGCCATGTTCACCACGAACTGGACCGCGACCGCGAAGACGCCCAACTGCCAGACGTGCACGAGCCGGAAGCCGGGCTGGAGCGACAGGATGTACGCGGGCACCGCAAAGAGCACCAGGCGCAGCGCGGAAGTCGCGAGCGACGGCAGGGTGTTTCCCATGCCCTGGAACACGCTTGAACTCACGAACACCAGGCCGGAGGCGAGGAAGTTCCAGCTGACGACCCTCAGGTACTCGGCCCCGTAGGCCACGACCTCCGGATCGGAGTTGAAGAGGCGGACGAGCGCGTCGGGTGCGATGTGGCACAGGATGGTGAGGATCACCATCACGATGGAACTCAGGGTCGCCCCCGCCCGGAAGGCCCCGCGAACGCGGTCGCCGAGCCGCGCTCCGAAATTCTGGCCGACCACCGGACCGGTGGCGAAGGCGATGGCCACGGTGGGCAGGAAGAGAGACTGCATGACCCGCGCCCCGATGCCGAAGCCTGCCTGGGCCGCCGCGCCGAAGGGCCGGATGATGTCGTACACCAGCATCACGTAGACCGACATGAGCAGGAACTCACCCCCCGCGGGGACGCCGATCCGCAGCATCTCCCACCACAGCTTCGGCTGAGGGTCCCACTGGTCGCGGCGGAATTTCAGCGGGCTTCCGGCCCGACGGAAATACAGGGTGAGGGCGATGCAGCCCGCGGCCACCGCCACCAGCGACGCGATGGCGGTCCCCGCCACGCCGAGGGGATGGTGGCTGATCCACCCGAACATCAGGGTGGGGGCGAGGACGATGTTGATGATGAGGGTCCCGATCTGGATGAGGGTGGGAATCTTCATGTCGCCCATCCCGCGCAGGGCCGCGCCCATGGCCACCATCAGGAACTGAAGGAAGAGGGCGGGGATGAACCAGTTCAGGTACTGCTCGCCCTGGGCCGCGGTGGCCGCGTCCGCGGCGAGGCGCTCGCAGTAAGCGTTCCTCAGGCTGAAGAAGATCACCCCGAAGATGAGGCCGGTGACGCTCGAGAGGATGAGCGACTGGTTGAAGGCGAGTTCCGCGTGATCGCGGTCCTTCCGCCCCAGGGCCTGGGCCACCAGGGTGGTGGCTCCCACTCCGAGCGACTGGGTGAGGGCGAGCACGAGGAACATGACCGTGCCGGCCAGGGACACCCCCGCCACCGCCTCCTTGCCGAGCTGGCCCTCGAAATAGAGGTCGGCCAGGAAATAGAGGGTCTGGAACGCCGTGGAAATCGCGATGAAGCTCGCGAGCCGTACTACATGGCCCGCGACCGGGCCCTTGGTCATGTCCTGCATGAGAGGCGGAACCCTACCCTTTTTCCCTTCGGTGAGGGTCCCCCGGGGAGACCACGGAACCTCCGGCCAGCGGGCACCGTCATACGAGGTAAGGCTGCGTCCAATTCGCTGAGCCTCGGCCATCACGGCCCCATCCTCGGAGAACCCCCATGCGCAAGGTAGTTATCGTTCTGAGCGTCCTCCTCATCGGAGGCCTGGGCGCCGCCGCCTACTCCCGGTCGCTCAAGACCACCGACCCGGGCTTCAAGACCGTGCTCGTCTCCCGCGGCGAAGTGGTCGAGAAGGCCCTCGCGGTGGGCGCCATCCGGCCCGACCAGGAGATCTCGGTCAAGAGCAAGATTTCCGGGATCGTGCGCAAGAGCTATCGCGAGGTGGGCGACTACGTGCAGGCGGGCGAGCCCCTGTTCGAGATCCAGCCCGACCCCACGCCCCTCGAACTGACCGAAGCGCGCCGCGAAGTGGAGAGCACCACCAACGCCTGGGACCAGGCGAAGCGCAAGTTCGATCGCCAGGACGCGCTCAGGAAGCAGGGGATCACTTCGAGCCAGGACTGGGACACCGCCCAACGCGACCTGCAGGAGACCGAGAGCCGCCTTGGCCTCGCCCGCGAGAAGCTGGCGCTGGTCGAAAAGGGCCGGATCAAGTCCGAGAGGCTGAACGTCGAGTCGGTCATCCGCGCTCCCGTGAGCGGCACCGTCCTCGAACTCGCCGTGCATGAAGGCGATCCGGTCGTGCCCCTCACCTCCTACCAGTCGGGGACGGCGCTCGCGGTGATGGCCGACATGAAGACGCTCCTGTTCAAGGGCACGGTCGATGAAATCGACGTGGGCAAGCTGACCGAGGGCCTGCCCGCGAAGATCAAGATCGGGGCGCTCCCCGAGGCGATTATCGAAGGGAAACTCTCGAAGATCTCGCCCAAGTCCAAGACGTCCGAGGGCGCCACCCTGTTCGACGTGGAGATCGCGATCGTGGCCAGCAAGGGCGTGGTCCTCCGCGCGGGCTACTCCGCGAACGCGGACATCGTGGTGAAAGAGAAGAAGGACGTCCTCCTGATTCCCGAGCGCCTGGTGAAGTTCGAGGGCGGCAAGGCCACGGTCGAAGTCCCCGGCGAGATGGGGAAGGAGCCGGTGAAGAAGGAGATCAAGTACGGCCTGTCCGACGGCATGAACGTGGAAGTCACCGA
>DAORUA010000220.1:0-6870 GCA_035432945.1 Vicinamibacteria bacterium
TCTCCATGTCGGCATGGGGATGCGTGCCGAAGCCCTTCCCCGGGCTCACCCGGTCCTCGTTGATGACCAGGAGCGAACGGAAACCGACGTGGCGCGGGTCGTAGTAGCCCGCGAAGGAGAAGGTGTGATGGGTGTCCAGCCATCCGTGATTGGCGTGGCCTCGCGCCTCGGACTTTCGAACGACGATGGTTGCGGTCATCTGGTTCATGCCTCTCTTTCGATTGTTGACTCGTCAAGCATATGCGACGGTCATTGACTTGTCAAGCATCTCCGACTACCCTTCACCCTCATGGCCCGCGCCTCCCTGCATCTTTCCGAATCGGAGGGCTCGGCGTGGAGCGGTTTCCTCCGGGCTCACGCCCTGGTCACTCGGCGGCTGGACGCCGACCTGCGCGCCGACGCGGGCCTCGCCCTGAGCGAGTTCGAGATCCTCCTCCACCTGACCTCGGCCGGAGGCGAGCGCCGGATGGCCCTGATCGCCCGTGACCTCGTACTCACCGGGGGCGGCGTCACGCGCATCGTGGCCCGGCTCGAGAAGCTGGGCCTCATCGAGAGACGCTCGTGCCCGAAGGACGGCCGGGGCGTCTTCGCGGCGCTAACCAGCCGGGGCCGCGCTAAACATCTCGCCGCCCAGAAAGTCCACCTCGAGGGCGTGCGCCGTCTCTTTCTGGCTCACGCCTCGGAAGCGGAACTCAAGACCCTCGGCCGGGTCTTCAGGAGCATGACGGACGCGACGGAGCACGAGGGCGCATGCGCCCTGAACCCGCGCGCCTCAGCGCGGCCAGGGCGGAATCACGCCGGCTGAGACCACCACGCCCGGGCTCCCGGGGCGCTTCGCGACATCGAACCGGAAAGCGGTGGACCCGGGCGCGCGGATTCGCAGTCCGGCCCCGATCGCGAAGACACTTTGTCCCGGGCCCGAGCTCGGTCGGCTGTCCCACGGCTTCGCCCAGTCCGCGAAGGCGGCGACTCCCAGGCGAACGAGCATTCGCTCCGCGACCTGCATCTCCGCTTCAGCAGTGGCGTGAAGCAGCCCGCGCCCAAACGCCTCGCCCACCACGATGCCGTCCGACACCAGGGGAGACCCTCGGAGCAGAAAGGCACGACTCGCTCCCGTTCCCGCCGATGGCCAGACCGCCATGGGCGCAGCCCCGGTCGCTCGGCGGCCATCGAAGCGCGCGGCAAGCGCCCATCGCCGCGAGCGCGCGCCGCTCCGGAAGGCGGCGGTCCCGCCGAACTCCGAGAATCCCCGGGCCCCGCTCAATCCCATCCATGAACCGCCGTCCGCCACGAGCGCCACCCGATCCGCGAAGAGGCGCCGGCCGGCGGCCCCTCGCATCGACACGAAGCTCCCTTGAGCGTCGAAGCGCTCGGCGCCGACGCCGACTTCGAGGCGCAACGACGAAGTGAGCCAGTGACTCCAGTCCAGCGCCCCACGGCGCCGCGTTTCCACGGTCGTCGCATCGCCGACGTTCCCGACGAACTCATAGGTCTGCCGGTCCCACACGCCGCTCAGGGTCATGACGCCCGGCAGACCGGCCAGCCGCGGGGTCTCGATGGAAGCCCACGCCGAGGGACGGTGTGACTCAAAGCGTCCTCCGAGTTCCACCGCTTCGCCCCGGCCGGTGGGACTGTTGATCCGAAGCCGAGCCTCGTGCTTCCCCACGAACTCGGCGCCGAGGCGAAGGGCCAGGACCACCCTCGGCTCGATCAGTCCACCCTCGCCCACCGCGGCCACCACGTCCGCACGGCCCCCGGCGCGAGGCCGGTACGTCACCTTCCCGCCGGCCGCGGTGGGCAGCTGGTCCAGGCGGCGTTCGGCGAGGCGGATGGACTCGAGGGTGAGCGGATCGCGCGGGTGAAGCCCGATCACCGCGGTGGCGACATCGGCCCTGGTTCGGTCGAGCCCTTCGATCTCAACCCGATCGACCCGGGGCTCGTCGACGCGATTCCAGGCCTCGAGCGCCGGGCGCGGGTCATCGGCGAGGTAGAGGCTAGCGCCCAGCAGTCTCCAGGCCTCGGCGTCGGTCGGATCGCGCTCGGTCGCCTGGCGGGCGAAGGCGGCGGCCTCCGCCCATCGCTTCTGACGAAACCGCACGCCCGCGAGAGCGTCGAGCGCCCGTGCGTCCGATGGGCACATTTCGCCGGCCGCCGCCAGTTCGGTCACCGCCAGCTCCGGGTCCTCACCCCGGGCAACCTCGATCGCGTGATCGACGAGGGGATCGCACTCGCTTGGCTTGCGCACCGACGCCGGCGGGACGGTGCGCGAGGCCCGCGGCAGCGCCGCCGTCCCCGGCGTCACCACGAGAGCGAAACCACCCGTGGCCTTCCACAACCGAAGGAACTCGGTCTCGTTCAACAGACGGAAGGGACCCACGGACGGGTCGTGGAACAGGACTCGGCGGTTGGCCCAGGCCACGATCACGACGTAGTGGAACCGCCCGCCTCCCCCGTCGATCAGGGCGATGACCGGCCGCGCGTTCCCGATCTCGCGCCGGGCATCCTCCGCCTCGGCGTTGATGGGTCGGGCGGCGAGACCCCGCGACCCGAGGGCAGCGGCCAGGTCGCCCGTGGTGATGCCGCGCGTCTCCCGGTTCACGAGGGGAGCGAAGTCCTGAGCCTGGACATCCTCGACGCCCCAGTACCTGAGCACCATCGCCGCCGCCGCCCCGCCGCACAAGTCCACGGTCTGCGCGATGAAGGGGACGTCCGCGACCACGAGCGCCCTCCCCTGGTCCTGGCTCTCCCCGACGGGCGGAATGCCGAGGATGACCAGGGCCAGCCAGACGGCCCGGGAAGGAACGCGGTTCAGGGTGTCCCCTGGATCAGAGGAGGGGCAGATAGCGGTTAGTGGATCCCGGCCTTCGCCGGGATACGCACGGTGCTGAACGGCTTCAGCACCGTGCTAGCTGGCGAGCAGGATGACGATGATGATGATGAGGAGGATGGCCACGAGACTGATGGTGACGGTGGTGGCGCCGCCTGCGAGCAGGTCGTTCGCGGCGGTCGCCCGCGCGCTCACGCGCTGAAGATCCGCGCCTTCGAGCGATGACACCGCGCCCTCGGCGCGGCGCACATCCAGGCCCATGCCTTCGGCCATCGCCTTCACGTCGTCGCGTCCGAGCAGAGTCCGAATGGAGTCGCGGGCGCTCTCATCCGAGACCACCTTCTCCTGCAGGGCCTGCTCGACCGCGGCGCGATCGACGACGATCGAGGTCTGTTGCGCCCAGGCCGGCGAGGAGCCGGCGGCAAAAGCCACCACGAGGGCGGCAACGGCGAGTTCTTTGAGCTTCATAACGGGGATTCCTTTTGGGTTGTGGGACCCCCCATGATGTGTTGCCTCAACCGTCCGGTTCTGTGCGCTGGCGAACCATCGGAGCCAGGGGCTCCGAGGCAGACCTGCGTGTAGCGCCCCACCATGGCGGCCATGCTGAAACGGGACTTCGCCCGCTCCCGCCCCGCTTCGCCCATCGACCTGCGCCGCGGCGCGTCCCGGGTGAGTTGCAGGAGCGCCTCGGCCAGGGCACCCTCGTCCTCCCGCCCCACCAGTCGGCCGGTGACGCCCTCCTCCACCTGCTCGCACATCCCCCCCGCGTCCGTCGCCACCACGGGCAGGCCCTCGGCCATGGCCTCGAGCGACGCGTTCGGACACCCCGCGGGCTCCGCGACCAGGACGAAGAGGTCGAGGCCCGCCAGGAACTCCCGCGCATCGCCGAGTTCGCCGGCGAATTCCACGCTCAGTCCGCTCGCGAGACCGCGCAACTCGGCCTCGTGCCCTTCGAATCCGCGCTCCACTCCGCCCGCGATCCTCAGCACGTAAGGCGGCAGGCGCTCATGAACGAGGCGCAGGGACC
This sequence comes from Vicinamibacteria bacterium, assembly GCA_035432945.1. Taxonomy (GTDB): domain Bacteria; phylum Acidobacteriota; class Vicinamibacteria; order Fen-336; family JAGNNV01; genus JAGNNV01. Next base: position 3,855 of record DAORUA010000220.1, read on the forward strand.
GCAGCAGGCGATCGAGATGCTTCCTTGGATCGAGCCGCGCCGAGGTTCCGATCACGAGCCGCGCGCCCGGAGCCCGAGCGGGCGCCGGTCCTTCGGCCATCGGGACGCCGTTCGGAATGACGTGGACCGGAGCGCCCAGTTCGCGGCGCGCCCGGTCCCGTTCGCCTTCGTGCTTCACGATCACCCCGGCCAGCCTCCGGCCGTAGTCGAGGGCGGATCGATAGGGCAGCCCCGGACGCGGGTGGGCGAAGTAGCGCGCCAGCGATTCGAAGTACATCTCCCCCGGGCTCACGTCGTAAACGGGGATATCGATGAGACCGTCGGCGAGCAGGATCTTGTACTCGGGGATGACGTTCCACAGGAGCACCGCGCGAGGCCGGTCGCGATCGATGTCGTCGAGCAGTTGGGACACCGCGAGGGCCGCATCGATGCTCCCGGGCGGCGGGGTTGCGATCACCTCCACTCCGGCGGCGCGCAGCGCCACTCGGCCCGGAGTCGGGAAGGCGATCTGCTCTTCGATCACCGCCGCCCGGGCCCTTACGCCCCGCGCGCGCAGGGCGAGCAGGAGGCGGCGCGCGCTCGTCTGCGCGCCCCCGGTCGAAAAGTTGTTGGTCACGAGGTAGAGCCCCTCGCCCGCGCCGGTCCTTCGCGAAGCCCTCAGAGCCCGGGGCAGCAGGCGCGCGTAGTTCTCCGCCATGCGTCCGTTGTCGAAGTGAAGCCTCGCGCCCTCGCGACCTTCCGGCGCGGGCCCCGCAGCCAGGGGGGCGAGGACGCGCGCGAACTCGGCGGGCGGCGCGTCCGGCGCGACCAGGAACACCGCGGCATTCCCGTGACCAAGCTCACGCGCGCCGCCCACGTCCGTGACCACGATGGGCTTGCCCGCGGCGATGGCCTCGATATGGGCCAGGCTCAGACCCTCGTGGGCGCTCGTCGACACCAGGACATCGGAACCCGACAGGCAGGGAAGCACATCGCCCACCGCGCCGATCTGCCGCACGTGTTCGCGGACGCCGTGCTCGTCGATCGCCTGTTCGAGGCGGCGGACCGCGCGCTCCGCCACCGGAGAGCGCGCGGACGCGGAGCCCGCGAGCACCAGTCTCACTTCACGCGGCCAACCCGCGGCCGCGATCGCCCCCCGCGTGGCTCTCAGGATGCCGGGCAGGAGGTGCAGGCGTTTTTGCGGCCGCGGGTTCGCGAGGGAGAGGAGAACGAAGTCCGTGGGGCCGAATCCGAGGTCCTCCCGAAAGGCGCGACCCCGGAGAACGGCGGACGCATCGGGCCGCATCGCCTCGAAATCGACGCCGTTCCAGATCGCGCGCATCGGAATGGGAAGTCCGGTCTCGCGCAGTTCCTTTTCCACCGACTGCGCGCACGCGATCACCAGTTGCGCGTCCCCCGCCTTCAGCCTCCGCGTTCCCGAAGGCCACCCGGTCGAGGTGTTGTGCAGGGTCAGCGCGATGGGAAGGCCGCGCGCGGCGAAGGCCTGGATCGTCCCGTGATCGAGAAGGTGGCCGTGGACGAGGTCGAAGCCGAGAGAGACCACGCGACGGGCCGCCCGGCGCGACCGATGATCCGGATCCGGCCCCAAAAGGCCCGCGAGCTCGACGGTCCCCGGGGGAATCTCGAAAGCCGCGCGGGTCGGGCGTCCAAGAGTGACCAGGACCGAACGCAGCCCGTGATGGCGGAGTCTGCGAGCGAGGTCGATGGCGATACGCTCGGCGCCGCCCTGCTGCGCGCTCGTCACCACCTCGGCGATTCGAAGCGAATCGTCGTCCGCCACGTCGAGTCCCGGATAGTGAACGATCCGCGCCGAAGCCGTCTGCGCGGCGAAACGGATGGAGGCGCGCAGATCGTCCTCGTCCGTGAGCGCCTCGACCATCCTGGCGTCGAGCCACGTGCTCACCAGGAACGGCAGCGTCTCGGGACGAAACTCGCCTCGCGCGGACCGCACCGCCTCCAGCCAGCCGGCGGCCGAGGCCGCCTCGCCCGGTTCGATGCCGTCCGCCGGACGAACCGCGCCCAGGGCCACGATCGGCCTTCCCGTGGCCGAGGGCGGGGGCTCGGTGAACGATGCGGGCCAGGCCCCGGAACGCACGAGCCACACCGGGTCGCGGCTCTCGTGAATTCGCCTGAAGATCGCGGGCCAGGTCTCGTGGGCCAGATTCGTGACCGAGGCCCCGAGAAGGCGCAGGGCCCGCGCGGTTCGGCCCGCCCGATCCACGTCGCCCGGACGCGACCCATAGACGATCGCGCGCACGCGGAGTTCGCGCCCTCTTCCGTCAGTAGGCGGAGGGATAGCCGCGGAACGAGTCGTCGTCGGTCCGGGTGGTGACGCGGTTGTCCGGAGTGTGGACGGGCCTGGGCTTCTCCGCCGGCAGGGCCTGGCCCGGCGCGGTGATCGCGAGAACCTGCACCGACGAGGGCCGCCCTCCCGTGTACACGGTCTGCCCCATCTCCGAATCGCCGGAAGCGACAATGCTGCCGGTCTGGGTCTTGCCATCCATCATGTAGCGATAGTGGATTCGATGTCCCATCGGAACCCGGGGGGCGCGCAAAGCGAACCCATCCGGAGAGATCTCCGTCTTCACTCCGGCGGAGCCGCGACCGAACAATCGAGCCACGATCTTCGAAGCGACGAACAGGGCCACGACCATGCCGACGAGCTTGGCCAGGGGGCCCATGCCTCCCGGCGACTCATCCTTCCCCGCCGGCTCGCTCCCGGTCGCGGCGGCCGCGGGAGCCGCGGCGGGGGCCGAAGCGCTGGTGTCGGCCACGATTCTGAAGCCGTTGTCCGCGTTCCTCGTGCCCGCGGCGTTCCGATGCCGCGCCGCCGATCGTCCGTTCTTCGGATCCCGGAGCCACGATCCGCCGCGAAGCACGCGCCGCGGCTTGTCGCTCAGGTTCTGGCGGGTCTCGAGGGGATCCGTGACTGGACCCGCTTCATACGGTCCGTACCAGTCGAGGCACCACTCCGCCACATTGCCCGCGAGATCGAAGAGCCCGATTCCGTTCGGCG
>DAORUA010000221.1:0-6847 GCA_035432945.1 Vicinamibacteria bacterium
GCCGGGGGCGGGTGGAGGGGGAGTCGGTCGCGGCGGCTTAGGGCTGCAGCCTCTTCACCGTCCAGCCGTTGCCGGCGCGGGTGTAGAGCTCGCGCTCGTGCATCCGGTTCTCCTTGCCGAACCAGAACTCGATCGCCTCGGGCGTGATCCGGTAGCCGCCCCAGTGGGCGGGGCGAGGAACCTCCCGGTCCTTGAACCGCTCTTCCACTTCCTCGAACTTGCGCGCGAGGTCGGCCGCGGATTCGACCTCGCGCGATTGCTCCGAAGCCCAGGTTCCGAGGCGGTGTCCCAGGGGGCGTGACTCGAAATAAGCGTCGGACTCCTCGGCGCTGGTTCGGTCCAGGGTGCCCTCGACCCGGATCTGGACCTCCATTCCCGGCCAGTAGAAGGTCATGGCCGCCTGGGAGTTCGCTTCCAGCTCCGTGGCTTTCCGGCTCTGGTAGTTCGTGTAGAAGACGAAGCCCCTGGCGTCCACCCCCTTGAGGAGCACCATCCGCAGCGAAGGCCGGCCGTGCATGGTCGAGGTGGCGAGGGCGACCGCGGTCGGGTCGTGCCTTTCCTGCTTTCGGGCGGTCTCGAACAGTTCCAGGAAGCGGTTCAAGGGTTCGTCCAATGGAGCAATCCGGGCAGTCATACCGTCAGTATCTCCCACCTTTGCCAGGCGCGTACGTGAGGCATTTGCCTCAGATCCGCCTCGGTGCGAGATGCCGACTAGAATTGCAGTCGAATGGCCGCCCCGCGCAAGCGAACGCTTACCCGCAAGCCCAAGGACGGGGCGCAGGCTCCGCCTCCGGAGCCGCCCAAGCCGTTCGCCGCCCTCGACCTTGGAGCCTCGGCGGTGCGTCTGGTCATCGCCGAGGGCGAGGGGGACGCCATGCGGATCATCGAGGAGGCGGCGCGCGGGGTCCTGCTCGGCAAGGACACCTTCACCAGCGGACGGATCGGCCAGCCGACGGTGGAAGCGGTGCTGCAGGCGATTGAGGGCTTCCGCTCCATCATGGACACCTTTGGCGTGGTTCGGTATCGCGCGGTGGCCACGTCGGCCCTTCGCGAGGCCACCAACCGCGACACCGTGCTGGATCGGATCCGGGTTCGCACCGGCATCGACGTGGAAGTCATCGATGGCTCGGAGGAGAACCGGCTCACCTACCTCGCCGTCCGGGAGTCCCTCAAGTCCCTGCCCGATCTCGCCACCGAGACCTGCCTGGTCGCCGAGGTGGGCGGCGGCAGCGCCGACCTCTCGACCCTGCACGGCGGAGAGCCCGCGCATTCGGGCACCTACGCCATCGGGTCGATCCGACTCCGCCAGAGTTTCGCGGCCTTCCAGGGCACGCCCACCCATTTCCAGAAGCTGATCCTTCGCCACATCAACAACGTGGTCGAGGACATCCGCCGCGAGCTTCCGCTGAAGGACGTCAAGCACTTCATCGCTCTTGGATCGGACGCGCGCCTGGTCGCGCGGGTTCTTGGCGCCACCGACGCCGCGGCGCCCGCCGCTTTCCCCCGGGAGGCTTTCCTCAAGGCCTGCGGTGAGATCGCGGCCCTCGACGTCGACACCATCCTCAGCACCCACGGCCTCTCCCAGGCGGAGGCGGAGACCCTCGCCCCCGCCCTCCTCGTCTACTCGGAGCTGGTGCGGGCCACCGGCGCCCAGACCATCACGGTTTCGAACGCCACCCTCCGTCACGGCCTGATCTTCGACCTGGCCCGCTCCGAAGCCGGTCTCGGCATCGAGGTGTTCTCCCGTCAGGTTCTCGCGAGCGCCAACGCGGTGGGGGAGAAGTACAACTACGACGCGAAGCACGCGCGGAACATCGCGAACCTTGCCCTCCGTCTGTTCGACGAGCTGAAGTCCGAGCACGGCCTCGACGCGCGCGACCGGCTGCTGCTCGAGGTCGCGGCCATCTTGCACGACATCGGCCTGTTCGTGAACATTCGGGCGCATCACAAGCACTCGCAGTACCTCATCTCGGTGTGCGAGATCTTCGGGATGTCGCGTGACGATCTCCTGGTCGTCTCCAACATCGCGAGGTACCACCGCCGCGGCCTGCCCCAGCGCTCGCACCTTCCCTACATGTCGCTCGACCGCGAGGCCAAGATCGTGGTCAACAAGCTCGGGTCCATCCTGCGCATGGCGAACGCGCTCGACGCCGATCACCAGCAGAAGGTGAAGAGCGTGCGGGTTCGCCCCGAGGGCGGGGTCATCGCCTTCGAGGTGGAAGGGGTGGGCGACCTGACCATGGAGCGCCTGGCCTTTCTGGCCAGGAGCGATTTCTTCCAGGACGCCTTCGGGCGCCGCGTGATCTTCCGCGAAGTCACCAGGGGGGAGGTCGGATGAAGCCCAAGGGAAAGCCGAAGCGCAAGGCGCAGGATCCGGAGATCTTCTTCAACCGCGAGCTGTCGTGGCTCTCCTTCAATTCCCGCGTGCTCGAGGAAGTGGAGGAGGAGGCAACCCCGCTCGCCGAACGGGCCAAGTTCATGGCCATCGTGACCAACAACCTCGACGAGTTCTTCATGGTCCGGGTGGCGTCGCTCAAGAACGCCATCGCCGAGGGCGACCAGTCGCCCGACTCCGCCGGCCTCTCTCCCGCCCAGCAGCTCGCGGTGGTGAAGGAGATGGCGGCGCTGCAGCTCAAGCGCCTGCACGAGATCTCCGAGCGCGACATCCTCCCGAGCCTCGAGGGCATCGGCATCCGCATTCTCGACTTCTCGGACCTCGACGCCTCCCTGCGGACCGGAGTGGTGCGTTTCTTCAAGGACGAGGTCCTGCCCGTCATCACGCCCCTCGGCATCGATGCGGCACGGCCGTTCCCCATGCTGCCGTCGCTGTCCATCAACCTGGCGGTCCTGTTCGAACCGGACAAGGACAAGCAGGAGACCGAGCCCCGGCTCGGCGTCGTTCCCGTGCCCGCGGCCCTGCCCCGGCTCGTTCGCGTTCCCGGCGCCGACTCGACCTACGTCCGGCTCGAGACCGTGGTTCTCTCCCAGCTCAGCACCCTTTTCCCCGGCCAGGCCGTGCGCGACGTGGCCGCCTTCCGCGTGCTGCGGGACGCCGAGCTCGACATCGACGACGAGGGCGGCGGCGACGACTTCCTCTCACAGGTGGAGGATGAGGTCCGGGGCCGAAGACGCTCACAGGTGGTCCGCCTCGACATCGATGCGAAGGCGACGGAAGCCCTGCTCACGCAACTCGTCTCCCGCTTCCCGGGGGCCGAACCGCTCGTCTACCGCATTCTGGGTCCGCTCGACCTGAGGCTCTTCTTCCACATTCTCGATCTCCCCATCCTCGACTCGTTCCGCGATCCCCGCCAGCGCTCCCAGTCGACGCTTCTGCCCGCCGAGTCCGCCGAGCTCTTCGCGCTCCTGTCCCGCCGCGACGTCCTGCTCCACCATCCCTACGAGTCGTTCGAGACGGTGCTGGACTTCGTCAAGCAGGCGGCGGCCGACCCGCAGGTGCTGGCGATCAAGCAGACCCTGTACCGGCCCGCCTCGGACTCGGAGGTGGTGAAGGCGCTGGTCACCGCGGCCGAGAGCGGCAAGCAGGTCACGGTGGTGGTGGAGCTGACCGCGCGATTCGACGAAGCCTCGAACATCCGCTGGGCCCGAAGGCTCGAGGACGCGGGCGCTCATGTCATCTACGGCGTGCGCGGCCTGAAGACCCACGCCAAGGCGACCCTGGTGGTGCGCCGCGAACCGCAGGGGATCAGGCGCTACGTTCACCTGTCCACCGGCAACTACAACGAGAAGACGGCCAAGCTCTACACCGACCTCGGGCTCCTCTCTTCCGACGAGGTCCTCGGTCGCGACCTTTCGGCCTTCTTCAACGCCATCACCGGCTTCTCCGACCCGCCCTCGATGCAGCGCCTCACCATGGCCCCCATGGCCCTGCGCATCCGCATCCTCTCCATGATCGACCGGGAGCGTCGCCGCGCCGAGGAGGGCCAGCCCGGCCTGATCCGGGCCAAGATGAACGCGCTCGTCGACGAGGACATCATCCGGGCCCTTTACGCGGCCTCGAAGGCCGGGGTCAAGGTCAGGCTGAACGTGCGCGGCATCTGCTGCCTGCGTCCCGGCCTCAAGGGGGTCTCCGAGAACATCGAGGTGGTGTCGATCGTCGACCGCTATCTCGAGCACTCGAGGATCTACCACTTCTGGAACGCCGGGGACGAAGAGCACTACATCGCCAGCGCCGACTGGATGCCGAGAAACCTCGATCGGCGAATCGAGCTGATGACCCACGTCACGTCGAAAGACGCGGTGGAGCGCCTCTCGACCATCCTCGACTGGATGTTCGACGACAACCAGAAGGCGCGCGTCCTGGACGCGGACGGCACCTACCACCGCCGGCGGCCGGGGAAGGGCGAGGAATCCTTCCGGGTCCAGACCAAGCTCTACGAAGATGCGAAGAGCCGCGCGGACAAGCTCCGGGCCGTGCCCCTTAGCCTGGAGCCGATCAAGCGCGACAGCCAGTCGTGACCCCCTCTCCCTCCGGAAGGGAGACGGGTGTGGCGGCACTTCTCGCGGTTCCCCTCGCCCTGCTCTTCACCTGGACCCAGGTGTTTCCCCTCGACGGCATTCCCGTTCTCGGCACCGACTACGGACAGCTCGTGTGGAACATGTGGAGCGTAGACCGGGCGATCTCCTCGGGGACGTCGCCGCTCCATTCGGACCTCGTGTTCCATCCCATCGGGACGTCGCTTGCCGCCCACGTGCTGACTCCAGGATTCTTTCCCGTCACGGCGGTGGTGAAGGGATGGCGGCGCCTCGGCGGCGCGGGGGGGAGCGAGGACCTTCTCTACCCGCTCATCGCCTACAAGGCCGCGATCGGCCTGTGCTACGTGGCCATCGCGTTCCTCGCCTACGCGTTCCTGCGCAGGATCGGCGCGGGGGTGGCGGCCTCCATCGCCATCACCATCGCCTACGCTTTCTCGCCCTTCAACCAGCTTCACGCGCCGCATCTCAACCACCTGGCGGTCGCGGCCATCCTCCCTCTCGCGGGCTACTGCCTGGTGAGCCTGTGGGAGCGCCCGCGCATGAGTCCGGTGCTCGTGGTGGCGTTCCTGTTCGGGGGCGGGCCCTACTTCGGGGAGCTGATCGCCTTCGCCTGGGTGGCCTTCCTCGTGATCGGCGCCATCCTCCTCGCGCGCCCGGGCACGCGGGCGGAATTGCTGAGCCGGCTCAGACCGATCGGCGGCCCGCGCATCGGACTGGCCCTGGCCCTCGCGGTTCTTCTGGTTTCTCCCTTCGCCTTCGCGTGGGTGCAGGGGGGCGCGCAGCCCATGAATCCCCGCCAGGCGTGGTTCTGGTCCGCCAACCTCGCCGCCTTCGTGACTCCCGATCCCCACACGCAGCCGTGGCTCTCGTTCATGGCGCCCCTCGACGCAAAGATCTCGAAAGGGGTGGGCGGCCACGAGGCTTTCCTGGGGTTCGTGCTCCTCGGCAGCGCGGTCCTCGGGCTGGCCCGCATCCGCGATTTCTGGACCCGCCTTTGCGGCCTGATGGCCTTCGCGTTCCTCGTCCTCAGCCTCGGTCCTTCGCTCAAGGTGTTCGGATCGGATCTCGGGATCGCGATGCCGTACTCGTTCCTGATGTCCGTCCCGCCCTTCTCCATGGGCCGGACTCCGGTGCGATGCGTGCTCTTCGCCCTCTTCTTCCTGACCGTCCCCGCGGTTCGCGTCCTGTCGCGGGTCGAAAGGAAGAGCGTCGCGGGCGCCGTTGCCGTCGCCCTTCTCGCGGTGGCCGCGGGTCTCGAGATGTGGTCGCCCCGGCCGCTCGCGAAACGATTCGTCTCGCCCCTCGACCTCGCGCAGCTCGTGCCCGGAGACGTGTGCAACATTCCGCTCACCACCCTGGACGGCTTCGCCGTCCTCCTCCAGACCCAGCACCGGAGGAAGATCGTCACCGGTCTCGTGTCGCGGCGGTCGCCGGCCCTTGCCGACCACGTGAACGGCCTGGGCGACCTTCTGGACCACCAGCCCGGGAAGTTCGCGAGCACGCTGCTCTCCTGGGGGGTCACCAACGTCATTCTCGAACCCGGCGCCCCGGACGGGCTTGAACTCAGCCTGCCGAAGCTCGGCCTCAACGTCATCGACCTCCGCCGCAGCGAGGGCCGCGTTCAATAGGAACGCCCCGCGTCCGCGCTTTCTGCTAAAAGGACCCCCCCCATGATTGATACCGGACTCAAGAACAAAGTTGTCATCGTCACCGGCGGCGCCAACGGAATCGGCAAGGGCACGGCCCTCGGCTTCGCGGCGCAGGGCTGCCGGGTGGCGGTCTGGGACGTGAAGGGCGATGAGCCGGCGATCGTCGCCGAACTCAGGGCGGCCGGAGCGCCCGAGGCGACCTTCACCCGGGTGTCCGTCGCGGATGCGGCGCTGGTCGCAGCCGCGACCGCGAAGGTGATGGAGACCTTCGGGCAGATCGACGTCCTCATCAACAATGCCGGCATCCTGCGCGACGGCATGCTGGTGAAGGTCAAGGACGGCCAGGTCTCGGTGATGTCCGATGAGCAGTTCGACATGGTCATCGACGCGAACCTGCGCGGCGTCTTCCTCTGCACCCGCGCGGTGGCCCCGCACATGATCGCGCGCAAGTCGGGGGTGATCGTGTCGGCTTCGTCGGTGGTGGGCCTGTACGGGAACTTCGGCCAGACCAACTACGTGGCCACCAAGGCCGGCGTCATCGGCATGACCAGGGTGTGGGCGCGGGAGATGGGGAAGCACGGCATCCGCGTGAACGCGGTCGCCCCCGGCTTCATCGAGACCGAGATGATCCGGCAGATGCCGCCGAAGGCCCTCGAGACCATGGTCCAGCACACCCCCCTCGGCCGCATGGGCAAGGTCGAGGA
>DAORUA010000222.1:0-2973 GCA_035432945.1 Vicinamibacteria bacterium
CGAGCCCGCATCAGCGCCCCGGCCCCGCGGACCACCACTACCAAGCCTGTGAGATTGCTTCGGCCCAATACGAAACGGATTGGGGCCTCGCAATGACGGCGCCGGGTTTCTCTCCACAGTCACGGAGCGCGAAGCCTGCCCTTGGGGCACGGAGTCCGTGAGGCGACTCGCAATGACGACCCATCCGCTCCTCGCTGCACGGGCTGGGTAGTGGTCGCCATGACCGGAGCGGTGCTTTGGCCGCGGCGGTGATCGTGTGGAGTCGACAAGCGGTCCTGCTTGACCGCGGTTACGGTCTCACCTAGCTTCGTCGAATGAAGAAAGCCCCCATCTCGGTTCTGGTCCTCTCCTCACTCGTTCCCGCGACTTTCGCCTTCGCCCAGGCCCCCGGCGTCCCGCGGCCCCGGCAGCAGCCCGCCGCTCCAACCGCCGCGACCACCAGCGCGCCCGAACGACCGGCCCCGGCCGGCCCGAGCGTCCCGGTGGAGGACAAGATCGTCACCACCTCTCACCTCACCACCATCAACGGCGCCGAGATCCGCTACACCGCGACCGCGGGCACCCTGGTGCTGCGGCACCCAAACGGCAAGGCGCGCGGCCACATCTTCTTCGTGGCCTACACCCGGGATGGGCAGGACGCCGCCACCCGGCCCATCACCTTCTCCTACAACGGCGGCCCGGGCTCCCCCGCGATCTGGCTGCACATGGGCCTCATGGGCCCGAAGCGGGTGAAGATGGCGGCCGAGGGCTTCCAGCCCGGACCGCCGTACGAGCTCGTCACCAACAACGAATCACCGCTCGACGTGACCGACATCGTGATGATCGACCCCGTCCAGACCGGCTTCTCGCGCGCGGCCGAGGGCGAGGATTCGAAACAGTTCACCGGCGTCACCGGGGACATCGAGTCGGTGGCCGACTTCATCCGCCTCTATCTCACCAAGTTCAAGCGCTGGCCCTCCCCGAAGTTCCTGCTCGGCGAGAGCTACGGGACCATGCGCTCCGCCGGCCTCGCCGAGGCGCTCCAGTCGCGGCACGGCGTCGAGCTCAACGGCATAGTCCTGGTCTCGTCGATCCTCGATTACCTCTCGAAGGGCTACGCGGCCGGCCACGATCTCCCCTACGCGAACTTCCTGCCCTCGTTCACCGCCATCGCGTGGTACCACAAGAAGCTGCCCGCCGACCTGCAGGCCATGGACCAGCGCAAGGCGATCGACGAGTCGCGCGGTTTCGCCTACGGCGAGTACCTGACCCAGATGGCCATGGGCAATCGCCTCACCACCGCGGAGCGTCAGGCCCTGGCTCAGAAGGTAGCGCGCTATTCCGGCCTCTCCGCCGACTTCATCCTCAGGGCGAACCTGCGGGTCACCGATCCGCGGTTCCGCAAGGAGCTTCTCCGGGACCGCGGCGTCTCCATCGGCCGTCTCGACGCCCGCTACACCGGTCTCGATGCCGACGATGCCGGCGAATTCCAGGAATACGATCCCTCGAACGACGCTCTGGCCGGCCCCTACGTCGCCCTCTTCTCGAACTACATCCGCGACGAACTCAAATGGGAGACCGACCTGCCCTACTACACCTCCGGCCGGGTCCAGCCCTGGGACTACGCCCCCTACAACAACCGGTACCTGAACCTGGTCAACGAGTTGCGGACCGCGATGGCGAAGAACCCCTACCTCAAGGTGATGGTCGCGAACGGGCTGTACGACATGGCGACGCCCTTCGCCGCCACCGAGCACACCTTCGCCCACCTCGGCTTCGAGGACACCTACAAGGAGCGCGTGAGCCTCAAGTACTACGAGGCCGGGCACATGATGTACATCCACGCGGAGATGCTGAAGCTCCTCAAGAAGGACGTCGCGAGCTTCATCAACGACGCGAAATCGAACCGGAAATAGCTGGTTGGATCTTTGCTAGGATTCCCGCCATGAGCGACAACCAAACCAAACTCGGCGTGGCCCCCAACGTCGGAGGCCTCCTCTGCAACGTTCCCTGCTGCATCGGGTTCATCTTCTCCATCGTCGCGGTCGTGGTCGAGAAGGACAACAAGTTCGTGCGGTTCCACGCCTTCCAGAGCCTGCTCCTCCACGGAGCGGGGTTCGTCTGCGGCTTCGCCCTCCAGGTGCTGAGCATCGTGGCGGGCATGGTGGTGGGCGCCCTCGGCGGCCTCATCGGACTGCTCGGGTTGCCCCTCGGCCTCGCCTTCCTCGGCGCGCAGATCTACATGATGATCAAGGCCAACAACAACGAGGAGTTCAAGCTCCCGGTCATCGGCGACATGGCGACCCAGTGGGTCTAGTCGGCTAGGTGTCCTCGCCCGTCGTCTCCCGTCGCAGCTTCCTCAAAGGGTCGTCGCTCTTCGCGGCGGCCCTGGCCCTGGCTGCGTCCGCCCGGGCCCAGGATCCGGCGAAACCGGATCCCGCCCGGCCGGATCCGCCGAAAACGGACCCTCCCCGCGAGGGGCGGCGCCGGGGTCCGAAGACGGACGAGGAGATTTTCGCGGAACAAGAACAGGCCCGCGAGGAACTTTTGGACGACGAGGGCCGTGAATACCGGATATGCCCTCAGTGCGGGAACAAGATGTACCGGCAGGGACGGGTGTGGACCTGCTCGAACTGCGGGTACAACTACGTAGACTAGCCGTCGCTCGCCGTTTCGCACTCCCGGGGGAACCGGCCTAGGCTGGCGGTCGGATGATGCGACGACACACCGCCTTCTACGTCGACGCCGTGCGGATCGCGGTCCAGTCCATCGTCGCCCACAAACTGCGCGCCTTCCTGACCCTGATCGGCATCATCATCGGGGTGGCCTCGGTGGTGGTGGTGGGCGCCTCCATCAGCGGCTTCAACAGCTACGTGGTGGACCAGATCTCCCGCCTGCTCGGCGCAAACCATTTCATGATCGCCCGCATGGCTTCTTCGGGCCGCATGACCGAGGAGCAGTGGCAGAAGATGGACCGCCGGAACAAGCGGCTGA
>DAORUA010000222.1:3073-6833 GCA_035432945.1 Vicinamibacteria bacterium
GGCCGCATGACCGAGGAGCAGTGGCAGAAGATGGACCGCCGGAACAAGCGGCTGATCCGCGCGGACATGGACTGGATCGAGCGGCTCTGCACCAACTGCCAGGAGGTGGGGGCACAGATGAACTCCCGGCAGGACCTCAAGTACGAAGGCATCGACCTGTTCGGCACCCAGATCATGGGGGTCACCGCGAGCATGGGCGAGATCGAGGACAAGACGATCGCGGAGGGCCGTTTCCTTCTTCCCCACGAGGTGGATCGCGCGGCCGCGGTCTGTGTGATCGGCTGGGACGTCCGAAAGAAGTTCTTCGAGGGCAAGGACCCCATCGGAAAGACCCTGAAGGTCCGCGGCATCCCCCTGAAGATCGTCGGGGTGGAGGGCGCCCGCGGATCCATGTTCGGCCAGACCTTCGACAACACCCTCTACATGCCGATTTCCACTTTCGGCCGGATCTACGGGCGCCGCCAGAGCGTTCAGCTCCACGGCCTGGCCTACGGTGCTACGACCTTCCAGCCCGCGATCGACGAGGCGCGCGTCGCCTTGCGCTCGCGCCACCGCTTGAAGCCCGCGGAGGAGGACGACTTCGGCCTGGTGAACACCCAGGAGGTGAACCAGGACATTGACCAGTTCACCGGCCAGATCGCCATGGTGGTCACACCGATCACCCTCATCTCGCTGATCGTGGGCGGCATCGTGGTCATGAACATCATGCTGGTGAGCGTCACCGAGCGGACGTTCGAGATCGGCCTGCGCAAGGCCATCGGGGCCAAGCGCCGCGAGATCCTGGTCCAGTTCCTCATCGAGTCCGCGCTGCTCTGCGGGGTGGGCGGCGTCCTCGGCCTCCTCGCCGCCTCGGCCTTCACCACCCTCGTCACCGCCGCGACCCCCGTGCCCATGAGGATCACCAGCGGGTACATCCTCCTGTCCCTTTTCGTCTCCACCACCATCGGCCTCATCGCCGGCATCTACCCCGCGATGCGGGCGTCGCGTCTCGACCCCGTGGTCGCGCTCACCAAGGTCACGTAGATGCGCCTCGTCCCTGCCGAAACCCTCCGCATGGCGCTCGAGAACGTGCGCGCGAACAAGCTGCGCAGCGGCCTCACCATCCTCGGGATCGTGATCGGCGTGGTGGTGGTGGTCGTGGTCGCCTCCATCCTCACCGGGATGCGGGCGGGCCTCGTCGCCTCCATCGAGGAATACGGCACCAACAACATCTACGCGTTCCACCTGTCCACCGGGCCGCAGCTCGGGCCGCGCGACCGGGCCGAGTACAAGCGCAAGCCCCTGGTCCCGGGCGATGCCGACGCCATCCGCGAGCAGGCGATCGCGGTCGAGGACGTGGCGAACGCGGCCTGGGCGTGGCAGATCGACCGCACCCTCGTGTACGAGGGCGCCAAGTACAAGGACGGCCAACTCCAGGGGGTGACCGCGAACTACGGGGCGGTCACGAACCTGGGCCTGAAAGAGGGACGCTTCTTCACCGAGGCCGACGACGAGCACAAGCGGAACGTGATGGTCATCGGGGTCAGCGCCGCCGAGGCCCTCTTCCCCCACAAGCTCGAGGTCTCCGGCACCGAGGTGACCATGGCGGGCCGGACCTTCCGGATCGTGGGCGTGCTCGAGAAGCGCAAAAGCGGCTTCATGGGCGAGAACGAGGAGGACAACGCGATCTTCATCCCCTTCCGAACCATCCGAAAGATGGAGCCGCGGACGCGCGACGTCATGCTGGTGATCCGCGCCCACTCCGGCCAGGTGCTCACCGCCGTCGATCAGGTCGAGGACGTGCTGCGCCGCCGCCGGGGACTTCGCTCCCACCAGGACTCGGACTTCGACCTGTCCACCGCGGACAAGTTCATCGAGCAGTTCGACCGGATCACCGCCGCCATCGGCCTCGTCACCATCGCCATTTCCGCGGTCGGCCTCATGGTGGGCGGCATCGGGGTCATGAACATCATGCTGGTGAGCGTCACCGAGCGCACCCACGAGATCGGAGTCCGCAAGGCGCTCGGAGCCAAGAAGGGCGACATCGTCCGCCAGTTCCTCTTCGAAGCCATTACCCTCACCGCGCTCGGGGGCATTCTCGGCCTGGTGGTCGCGGTCCTGGTCAGCCAGATCGTGATGCTCCTCGTGCCCGAGCTTCCCGCCTCGATTCCGCCCTGGGCGGTGGCCACCGGCCTCATCGTCTCAGTCGGGGTGGGGCTCGCCTCCGGGGTCTGGCCCGCGAAGAAGGCAGCGGCCCTCGATCCGGTCGAGGCCCTTCGCTACGAGTAGCCCAAGCCTCGCTCAGTAGAGTCGTTCGATGTCCAGGACATTCCGGAGCGGCTCGCCCCTCAGGTAGCGCCCGAGGTTCTCGCAGAAGAGCTCGGTCAGCCGGCCGTTCTCGCGGTCGCTGGTGCTGGCCGAGTGCGGGCTCACCAGAACGTTGGGCATGGCCCACAGCGGGCTGTCGTCCGGAAGCGGCTCGGTGGCGAAGACGTCGAGAGCCGCGCCGGCGAGGTGGCCGCTCCGCAGGCTCGCGATCATGGCCGGTTCGTCGACCAGCGCGCCGCGGCCGATGTTGATGAGAAAGGCGCCTTGGGGCAGGAGGGCCAGCTCTCGAGCCCCCAGGACCCGCTCCGTCTCCGTGGTGTGAGGCGCCGCGAGGACGAGGAATTCCGCGCGGGGCAGGAGATCGCCGAACGCGGAGGCCGGGTGCAGCTCGTCGACATGGTGATCGAGCGCGGTTTCCCCGGTCACGGCCCGCTTGACCCCAAGCGCCTTCATTCCGAAACCGCGGGCCAGGCGGGCCACCTCGCGGCCGATGGCCCCGTGGCCGAAGATCACCACCGTGCGCCCGACGAGGTCGGTGCCCGCGAAGCGTTCCCAGTGCCTGCGCGCCTGCAGATCGTGCATCCGGAAGAGACCGCGGCTGAAACCGAGCATGGCCAGCGCGCAGAACTCGGCGAGGGGGACCGCGTGAACGCCTCGCGCGGTCGTGAACACCGCGCCCTTCATCCGTTCGTGGTACCGCCGGCGCGCCACGAACTGGCCGATGCCCGCGCTGGAGGCCTGGATCCATCGAACCTTGGGGGCCAGTTCGGGCAGGTCGGCGTCGTTCGTGTAGTCGAAGTCGAAGAGGACGTCGGCCTTCGCGAGCAGAGAACGCCACCGCGCCTCCTCCCCGGGCGTCCTCGGAACCGGGACGCCGTTGTGGTCTGCCGCGTAGCGGGGCTTGCGCAGCAGGTCCGGCTCGTAGATCACCTCGACCCCGGGGTCGACCCGGCGGATGCGCTCGACGTGCTCGGGTTCGAGGTAGCTGGCGATGAGGACTGAGAGCCGCGGGGCCTCGCTCACTGAACCTGGTCCTCCACCGGCATGGGCTCCCCGGCAGCGGCGGCCGAGCGCTGCAGCGCCTCGATGATGCTCATGGTCCCGGTGGCGTCGGCGATCCCGTACCGCACCGGCTCGTCGGCCAGGACCGCGTCCCCGAAGTGCTCGATCATGCGCTGGTAGGAATCCTCGCCCGCGAAAGCGTGTTTCAGTTCGGCGCCGCGGCCGTGCCGCTCCACGATCTCCACGTTGCCGGGACCGGCCACGAAAGCCTGATTGGCGAAGAGGGTCCCGTCGGTCCCGACCACCTCCACGAATTCCCGCCGCTCGATGTCGAGGGCGCAGTCGAACTGCGCGATCAGGCCGTTTTCGAAGCGCAGACTTCCCGCGAATTGAGTGTCGACGCCGGTGGGACCGGCGGTGGCCCAGGCCTGGGCCTCGACGGGCAGGGTGC
>DAORUA010000223.1:0-6816 GCA_035432945.1 Vicinamibacteria bacterium
AGGCCAGGCTACGCGCCCGGGATGACGGCCTCAGATAGTGATTTTCAGCAGCCTGCTACGCGGGCCAGAGCCAGGCCGCGCCCCGCACCCCGCTCGAGTCGCCGAATTTCGGCGGCAGCAGTTCCGTAGTCACCCGGTCCGAGAACACGTATCGGGACCATTGCTCGGGCACGTCGCGGTAGAGACGCTCGATGCTCGACAGGCCGCCGCCCAGGACGATGGCGTCCGGGTCGATCACGTTGATGATGGTCGCGAGCGCGCGGGCGAGCCGGTTCACATAGCGATCGAGACACAGGACCGCATCCCGCTCGCCCGCCCCGGCGCGACCCACGATCTCGACGGGCTCGGCGGGCCGGCCCGCGGCCCGCGCGTAGTCCCGGGCGAGACCCGGTCCGGAGAGGAACGTCTCGATGCAGCCGGTCCGACCGCAGTAACAGCTCTCGCCCGGCCACTCGCCCTCTTCCGGCCAGGGCATCGGGTTGTGTCCCCACTCT
This sequence comes from Vicinamibacteria bacterium, assembly GCA_035432945.1. GTDB lineage: Bacteria > Acidobacteriota > Vicinamibacteria > Fen-336 > JAGNNV01 > JAGNNV01. The sequence goes on from DAORUA010000223.1 coordinate 495, forward strand.
CCACCCACCGCGTTCCTCCCATGCAGGATGCGCCCCCGCACCACCACCCCGCCGCCCGTTCCGGTTCCGAGGATCACCCCGAACACGCAGTCGCGGCCCGCGGCCGCGCCGTCGCTCGCCTCGGAGAGCGCGAAGCAGTTCGCGTCGTTCTCGATTCGAATCGGCCGGCCGAGCGCCGTCTCGAGATCGCGGTCGAGGGGCCGGCCGTTCAGGCACACCGAGTTCGCGTTCTTCACGAGGCCGCTCGCGGGTGAAATGATCCCGGGCATGCCGAGGCCGACGGTGGCCCTTCCGCCCGTCTCTTCCTCCAGTCGCCGGACGAGGTCGGCGAGGGCGCGCACCGTGCCGTCGTAGTCGCCCTGGGGGGTGGGGACCCGGAGGCGCGCGGCCACCGCGCCGTTCGCGTCGAGCACGACACCTTCGATCTTGGTTCCGCCGAGGTCGATGCCGATTCGCAAGGGTTACACCTTGATGTGGATCTGACGACGGTCCATCCACCACAGGACCGCGTACCAGAAGGCGACGTTGGCGAGGGCGAAACCGAAAGACGCGTTGTAAGGGGTGAGCCAGGAGAGGAAGAGCGTCTTGTAGATGAAGACCTGGGAGGAGACCGTACTCTCGCCAAGGGGGAGCCTGATGAGACCCATGGTCTTGGCCAGGAGACCCGAGGCCACGAAGACCACGATGGCATTGACGCCGTAGATCACCATGGGCTTCATGGGCCGCTTGAAGCCCTTCACGTCGCCGATCCAGTAGAAGCCCGCGAGGATCAGCGACGCGAGTCCGGCGGTGAAGAGAACGTACGACGAGGTCCACAGGCTCTTGTTGATGGGAAACACGGTGTCCCACGCGACGCCCCCGATGGTGAGCACCACGCCCGAGATCACCAGCCGGCGGATGATCTCCGACGCGCCGAGACCCGAGCGGAAGAGCGAGCCGGCGAGGTAGCCGAACAAGGTGGTGCCGACCGCGGGCAGCGAGGAGAGCAGACCCTCGGGGTCCCAGGTCTTTGAGCTGACCCAGAGATGCCGGCCGAAGACGAGGCGATCGAGCCAGGCGCCCAGGTTCGTTCCAGGCTCGAGATTCGGCGCGACCCCTCCGGGAACGGGCACCACGGTCATGAGGAACCAGTAGCCGAGACAGCACGAAGCCGCGATCACGGCCACCCCGCGCAGGCTGAAGTGCTTCTTGATCAGAAAGGCCAGGAAGTAGCAGAGTGCTATCCGGGCCAGCACCCCGGGGATGCGCACGGTGAAGATGTTGAAACGCGGGTAGAAGGCCATGAAGAAGCCCAGGCCGAAGATCTTCAGGGCGCGGATGGCCGCGGCCTTCGTGGTGTCGCGGGTGGAGAAGGCTAGCGAGGCCCCCACGATGAAGAGGAAGAACGGGAAGATCAGGTCGGTGGGGGTCCAGCCGTTCCAGGCCGCGTGCTCGAGCGGCCAGTAGATGTGACCCCAGTCGCCCGGGTTGTTGACCAGGATCATGGCCGCGACCGTGGCCCCGCGGAACGCATCGACCGACACCAGCCGCTCGCGAGTCATCGTGGTTGCAGGCATCCTACAAGCGGAGCAACCGGTCCTTCAGGCTTTCGTAGTCGGGCGCCAGGACCTCGCTGTGGGCGGGCCGCGCGAGCATGGCCCGAAGCGCCGGCGGAGGTTCCACCGCGTGGCCCACCAGGGGCTCGACCACGTCCTCGAACTTCGAGGGATGGGCGGTGGCCACGACGCAGAAGTCATCCCGCGATCCCAGCCGCCGCTCGTGCTCGAGCATCTCGATGCCGCACGCGGTGTGCGGGCAGAAGAGCTTCCCGTAGTCCGCTTCGCCCGACCGGATGCGCGCGCGGATGGTCTCGTCGTCCACCGAAAGCGCGGCCAGGGCGGGGAGAAGCGCCGGATCCTTCGCCATCATGAAGCGAAGCCGCGCGACGTTCGAGGGGTCGCCCACGTCCATGGCGTTCGCGAGGGTGCCGATGCTCGGGCGGGCCCGATAGGCGCCGCTCTCGATGAACTCCGGAACCGTCCGGTTGCCATTGGTCGCGAAGAGCACGCGACGGATGGGGAGGCCCGCCCGCTTCGCGATGAGGGCGGCCACCGCGTTGCCGAGATTTCCGGTGGGAACGATGAAGGAGAGGGTGCTTCCGGTGGCGCGGTGGTGGAGCAGGGACGCGAACGCGTAGTACGTCGCCTGGGGCAGCAGCCGGCCCAGGCTGATGCTGTTCGCGGAGGAGAGGGGAACGCGCGCGCGCAGCTCGGAATCCGAGAAGGCCTGCTTGGCGAGGGCCTGGCACCGGTCGAAGCCATCGGGCACACGCAGGGCGAGGATGTTGTCGCCGAAACAGCCGAGCTGGTGGGCCTGGCGCTTCGAAACCCGGCCATCCGGGTAGAGGATGACCACGCGGAAGCCGGGTCTGCGGTGGAACGCGGCCGCCACCGCCGAGCCCGTGTCCCCCGAGGTTGCCACGAGAATGGTGAGGGGTGCGGCGTCCTCGCCCGCGTGCAGGCGCCCGAGGGCATTCGCAAGGAAGCGGGCCCCGTAATCCTTGAACGCCGCGGTCGGCCCGTGAAAGAGCTCGAGGAGGTAGGAGTCCGGGGCGAGGGAGACCAGGGGGGTTTCGATGTCGAGGCTCTGGTCGCAGAGCGCCCGCAGGTCGTCGAGAGTCGAGTCGCCCTCGAAGAAGGGCTTCAGGAAGACCCGCGCCACCTGCGGGAGGGTGGTGCAGGCGTCGAATCGTCCCACCGGAGAGGACTCGATCTCCTCGGGGAAGTACAGGCCGCCGTCGGGGGCGAGGCCGGCGAGGAGAGCGGTCGAAAGGTCGGTCGGTTCCGTCCGGCCATTTGTGCTGATGAACTTCATCCGACCACCATGGCCCTCGGTCCGTCGACCGTCGAGATGAAGACGTCGGAATCGAACCCGGCCCGGCCGAAGGCCCGTTGCATGGTGGGGGCCGACCGTTCAGCGGCGCCGCGACCTTCGAACCAGGCGAAAACACTCGGCCCGCCGCCCGAAATCGACGCCCCGATGGCGCCCTCGTCCATCGCCGCCTTTTTGACCTCCCGGAACCCGGGAATCAGATGCTCCCGCCGGGGCTCCACCAGGACGTCCCGCAGTCCCGCGCGGAGCGAGTCGGGATTCCCGGTGAAGAGGCCCACCATCATCTGCGCGAGTCCGGCGCTCTGCGATACGAAGTCCGAGATGGCATAGGGCTGGACGAGCGCCTCGCGCGCCTTCCGGGTTTCGAGCACGAGGTGGGGATGGACGAGGACGCAGGCGAGGTCTTTCGGAACTGGAAGCCGGATCAGTCGATCCGCGGTGGCGAGAACCAGACCGCCGAGCAGCATCGGGCCCACGTTGTCGCCATGACGGCCTCCGCTCGCCGCCGCCTCGCCCTCGAGTGCCATGGGATACAGCTCGGAGGCGCGCAGGGGGACCTCCAGCAGGGCGTTCGCCGCGACCAGGGCCGCGACCGCGGAAGCCGCCGAACCGCCCATGCCCGAGCCGAGCGGGATTCCCTTCACCATGTCGACTTCGAATCCGAAGTCCAGGCCGCGCGCGACCCGCAGGGCATCGAGCGCGCGAAGGGCCGTGTTCCGGGCGGGATCGCTCGGAAGGTCGGTGACGACGCCTTGAACCGACCCCAGTCGCACCACGGTTTCCGCGATCCGGCGAACCCGGACGCGGTCCCTCGGTCCCTCGATGGTGTGGCCGAGGATGTCGAAGCCGGTGGCGATGTTTCCGACCGAAGGCGGCGCTTCGGCGGTGGCGATCAAGGGGCGTTCCGACACGGTGAATGGCATTCTCCCATTGCGGGTCCGCGCCCGATACGTTGTGCTAGCTTCTGATCCGATGCACGACACGTTCGACCCGAACGCGCCCGCGAATGCCGACGGCATTTTCGGCCTCCCCGACAAGCCGGAGGACTCCCGGATCGTTCTCATCCCCGTGCCCTGGGAGGCGACGGTGTCGTACGGCTCGGGAACCGGCGACGGACCCGCCGCCATTCTTCGAGCGAGCCGCCAGGTCGACCTCTTCGATAGGGACACCGGCAAACCCTACGAATCCGGGATCGCCATGCTTCCCATCTCCGAAACCGTGCGCGCCTGGAGCGATGAGGCGAAAGCCCTCGCCGCCACCGTCATCGAAAAGGGCGGGACGCACGGCGATTCGCAGCTCGAGACGAACCTGGAACGGGTCAACCACCTGGGCCGTCTCCTGAACGGCTGGGTCGCGAACGAGACCCGGGCCTGGCTCGAATGCGACAAGATCGTGGGCATCATCGGCGGCGACCATTCGGTGCCGCTCGGCGCCATCGCGGCGATCGCGGACAAGTACCCCGGTCTCGGGATTCTCCACATCGACGCGCACGCGGACCTCCGGGTCGCCTACGAGGGCTTCACCTTCTCCCACGCCTCGATCATGGACAACGTGATCCGGGAGATTCCCACGGTCGCGAAGCTCGTCCAGGTCGGGGTCAGGGACTACTGCGAGCAGGAAGACAACGCCATAAAGGACAGCGCGGGAAGGATCCGGACCTTCTTCGAATCCGACATCCGCCGCGAACTCCTCGACGCGGGTTCGTGGCGGAGAGTCTGCAACCGGATCGTGGCCGAGCTTCCCGAGACCAACTACATCTCCTTCGACATCGACGGTCTCGATCCCACCCTGTGTCCCAACACCGGCACCCCCGTTCCCGGCGGTCTCTCCTTCGCGGAGATGGTCGTGCTGCTCCGCACCCTCGTCGACAGCGGCCGGAAGGTGGTGGGCTTCGACCTCGTCGAAGTGGCCCCCGATCCAACCGGGGTCTCAGAGTGGGACGGCAATGTCGCGGCCCGCGTGCTGTACAAGATGATCGGCTTCGCCCTGATGTCCAACCGCGGCTTCCCCCGCGCGGCCTGACCGATCGGCTTTTCCTCCGTGTCCACCCGGAACCGCCGGTAGTTCGAGTACGTGGTCGTATTGCGGATCCGGAAGGTCTTGAACAGGAACGCGCGGCCGGTGGCGAGGGTCACCACCTTTTTCGGAAGCCAGACCTGTCCGTCGATGGCGCCGTATTCCATCAGCAGTTCGAAAGCGCCGATCTTCACCCCGGTGGCGACGCTCGCTTTCTGACCGGGCGCGTTCCTGGCTTCGAGCCGGGCCACCCGTCGGTCCGCCTCGTCGATGTGCAGCCGCCCGGTGAGGATCCGGGTCACCGCGTCCGCGGCCCGGTCGCCCTGGCCCTTCGATCCGGCGTCCTTCCGTGGCTCGAAGTCGAGCACGAGCGTCCGGCGTCCTTCGCGCTCCTCCCGGCCCACGGTCTTGAAGTCGAAGGAGTCGAGAAGGGTGGAAAGACGGAGTCCGGGCTGCTCGCTCACCGTCCCTCCGTCCGCGATGGCCTTCGCGTGCGCCGCGGCCTTCCGGTCGACCTCGGCCTGCTCCGCGGCGCCCAGCGCCAGGCCGTTCCTCGAAACCAGCCGCCTCACCGGGCGGGTCTTCACGAAGTAGACCTCGTAGCGGCGCGTTTCCACCGACGTGGCCTTGCCTTCCTTGTCGAGGCGCTCCCTCGCTTCCTCGACATCGTACGAGTAATCGTCGATGAGCGCATCCTGCGGTCGCGCGGAGCCGAGCACGCTCCGCACGTAGGCGTTGCCCTCGGGAAGGGGCGGCTCGTCCTGAGCGGGAGAGAGGGCGGGGAGGGCCAGCGACCAGACCGCGGCGATCGCGATCCGGGCCGGACTCAAGACCTGCTTCTCAGGATCCGGGTTGCGATCGCCTCTTCGACTTCGCTGGTCGAGGCGGCGCCGCCGAGGTCGCGCGGCATGTGCTTGCCTTCCTTGAGGACGGCCGCGACCGCGTGGCGGATCTTGTTGCCGGCCTCCAGCTCGCCGATGTGATCGAGGAGCAGGGCTCCGGAAAGGATCACCGCGATGGGATTCGCCACGTTCTTCCCCGCGATGTCGGGGGCGCTTCCGTGAACCGCCTCGAAGGTGGCGCCCTTCTCCCCGATGTTGGCGCCGGGGGCGAGCCCGAGGCCGCCCACCAGGCCCGCGCACAGGTCGGAGACGATGTCGCCGTAGAGGTTTTCGAGCAGCAGCATGTCGAAGCGGGTGGGGTCGAGGACGAGCTGCATGCAGCAGTTGTCCACGATGATGTCGTCGTACTTGATGTCGGGGAAGTCCGCGGCCACCTTCGCGCAGCAGTCGAGGAACAGGCCGTCCGAGAGCTTCATGATGTTGGCCTTGTGCACGGCGGTGATCCGCTTGCGGCCATGGGTGCGCGCGTAGTTGAACGCGAACTTCGCGATCCGGGTCGAGGCTTTCTCGGTGATCACCTTGATCGACTCGAC
>DAORUA010000224.1:0-6786 GCA_035432945.1 Vicinamibacteria bacterium
CCGAACTGGATGAAAAAGTTCACATCCGGGGCGACCCGCTTCCCCGCGGCGAGCGCCTGGGTCATGACCCGGGCATACATGTCGAGGTCCTCTTCCTTCCCCGCCGTGCACGAGCCGCCGTAGGCGATGTCGATCTTCACTTCGCCGATGTCTCGGATGAGGGCTCCGTTCGTCGGGTCGGACGGGATGCCCTTCGCGGCATCTCCGGGTGTGGCCACCATCGGCTCGATGGTCGAGAGGTCGATGGTGTGAACCCCGCCGACATACTCGGCGCCCGGATCGGGGCGCACCATCTGGGAATGAAGTCGAGCGGCATCGACGCCTGGCCGATGAGCCACGATCCACTGGATCATCGCGTCGTCGCCCTCGAAAACGCCCGCCTTCGCCGTGCATTCGGTCGCCATGTTTGCGATGGTCGCCCGCTCGTCCGGCGCGAGGGCCACGAGGCCCGGGCCGCCGAACTCCATCACGAGGTCCAGCGTCTTCCCCGGCTTCGCGTACTCCTTCAGGATGAAGAGCATCACGTCCTTGGCGGTGACCCCCGGGCGAAGCGCGCCCCGGAGGTCGAAACGGATGGAGCCCGGTGTCTCGGTGAACGTGATCCCCGAGTAGACGAGCGCCGCGTACTCGGTAGCGCCGACGCCGTAGGCGAGAGAGTTCAGGGATCCGCCCATGCAGGTGTGCGAATCGGTGGCCTGGATGAACTCGCCCGGCTCGATCATCTTCTCCCGGGCCACGGTGTGGCAGATGCCGGGGGACACGCCGTCCTTCGCCAGGAACGCGCGCACGCCCGTGGCTTCCTGGAACGCCCGCTGACGCTCGCTCTGCTCGATGAGCTTCGGGCGGAACTTCGCGAGCGAAGGCATGTCCTGGGCGTAGAGCATGTGGTCTTCGAAGACCGCGAACTTCGACGGGTTCTTGAGCTTGTAGCCCTCCCCGTACTCCTCGGTCAGGAAGTAGTGGACCTGGGCGGAAGTGAAGTCGTGAGAGAAGCCGCCGTCCACGTGCACCGCCACCGCGTCCCCCGGCTTGAGCGCCCTCGGCTTCGCGTCGGTGGCGATATGCGAGAGCAGGATCTTCTCCGCGATGGTCATGGGCCGCGCGGGTGTCATGGGCGCAGGCAGAAGCGCCTCGCCCTTCGCCACCGCGCGGGTGAACGCGAAGAGACCGCCGGCCTGGATGATCATGCGCGTCACCGGATCGCGGCCGGTCATGAACGCCTCGAGAGAAACCCCCTCGCCGGCCTGGAGCCTCACGAGCACGTCGTGCCCCGCCATCAGCACGCCGGAGTTGATGTTGTTCCGCGCATGGATCGGGGCGAACCCGTCGGCGATGGCGATGCGGATGCCCGCGTATTTCTCCGCCTGCACCGCGGTCTCCCGCGAAGAGCCGACCCCTTTTCTCTTCCCCGAGACAATGACCTCGAAGTTCCCATCGATGAGGGCGTTGTCCCAGAAGAGACGCTCGCCATCGACCGTCATCCCGGCATAAGCGCTCCGGGCCAGGGCCTGGGGTCGATAATCGAAACAGGCCCAGGCCGGGGCCATGGCGTCGGTGTTGATGTCGTCCATCAGGTCATCGACCTTGAGGTCCTTCATCTGCAGGTTCAACTCGCCCCGGAGCTGGCGGCGGACGATCTCGGGATCCCGGGTCAGAAAGAGAACGCGCTTGCCCGGGGTCAGGCGGATCTGGCGATCGGGCATCAGGAGGTCTTCATCTCGCGCTTCCAGGCCTCGATGGTGTCGACCGGCATGGGCCGCCCGCGCGAGTTCATCACGAACCGCACGATCTGCTCGACCTCGTCGTCGGTCATCACGCGATCGCCTTCCTTGGCCGCCCGGAAGACCTCGGTCACCAGGGCCTCATCGGGCTCGATCCCGTGCTCCACCAGCCAGTACACGACGTTCGACACCCCGGACATGAAGCCGATGTCGATCCTCTGCTTCGTCCCCACCATGGCCGCGGGCACGCCCGAGTAGATCCGGTCGGCGAGCCAGCCGTCGTCCTTCTTCTTGGCCTTGATGATGGCGGCCGCGTGCACGCCGGTGGCGGTGCGGAAGGCGTCCGTCCCGAACACCGGATAGTTGGAGGGAATCGGCACCCCGGTGGCTTCGCTCGCGGTGTCGACGTACTTCCGCAGCGGCTCGAGGTCGGAATTGATGTAGTTCATCAACCGGAGGTTCACCAGGAGCTGATCCATCGAACAGTTCCCCACGCGTTCGCCCAGGCCAAGCGCGGTCGCGTGGACGCGGTCGGCTCCCGAGGTCATGGCGGTGATGGTATTGATGACGGCGAGGCCCCGGTCGTTGTGGCCATGCCAGTCGACCTTGATGTCCTCGCCGGTCTCGTGGATGAGCTGCCGGACGTAGGGAATCAGGTTGCGCACCCCGCGCGGCGTGATGTGGCCGACGGTGTCGGTGATGCACACCCGGCTGGCCCCCGCCTCGATGGCGGTCTTGTACAGACGCCTTATGGTGTCGGGCGCGGCCCGCGTGGTGTCCTCGGTCACGAAGGTCACCGGCAAGCCATGGGCCACCGCCAGCGACACCGCGTCCTCGGTGAGCTTCAGCATGTGGTCGAGCGACCACTCCTCCGCGTACTGCCGGATCGCCGAGCTGCCGATGAAGGCGCAGGCTTCGATGGGCATGCCCACCAGATCCGCGATCTCGATCAGGGCGTTCACGTCGGGAAGTGCCGTCCGCACCGCGCAGTTGGGAGCGATGGCGAGGTTCGACCGCTGGATCTCGCGGCACAACTGGACGATGTCGGCCCGCGCGCGCGGCCCCGCCCCGGGCAGCCCGAGGTCGGCGGCGTGGATCCCGAGCTGAGCCATCAGGTGAAGGAGCTCGATCTTCTTCGCGATGGGAGGGTCGCGCACCGACGGCGACTGCAGCCCGTCCCGCAGGGTCTCGTCGTTGAGCTCCACGGTGGTCTCGCGGTGCGGGTAACCCGTGCCGGCGATGTTCCAGTCGTAGATGTAATGATTCACGCCGTTGCGCTCGGCCATGGACAACCTCCATCGCCCTGGAACGCACCCTTCACCTGCCGGAACCGTCTACAGGTGATGCACCGGACCGCCGCCCGCAATCGCCGCATGCAAGGTGCGTTTTACGTACACCGGGATCATAGCCTGACGCCAGTCGGCGTCGCCGGGCAGATTGGTCAGGGTGCGGCAGCGGCGACGCGCCATTTCCGCCACGTCCAGCACGGCCTGGTCGAACTGCGGCGTTCCGGGCCGAAGGCCTTCGAGACTTGCCGCCTCGGTCACCCGGCGGGGCCGGGCCGCGAGCGCGGTCAGCACGAGTTCGGCGCGCGCCACGACGCCATCGGCATCGAGGTCGGTCCGCGCGGCCACTCCGAGCAGGGGAAAGTCGATGGAGCCCCGCTCTCGCAGCTTGCCGTAGGCGCCGCGATGTCCCGCGGGCGTGGCCGGGACGCGAATCGAGACCAGGACCTCCCCGGGGAGCAGTCGCCGATTGGACACGCCGTCCGCGACCCAGAAGTCCTCGGCCGGAGCTTCCCGCGCGCCCGAGGCGCCCTCCATTCGCAAAGAGGCGGCGAGCGTCATCAGGGCGGGAGCGGTGTCCGCGGCGGCGGCCGCGACGCAGCGGGAGCCTCCGGTCACCACGTGGCAGGCGGTGCCGTCCTTCTTGAGACAGAAACCAAGCGAGGTCCGCCAGAAGTGGGTCTGGTTGTAGTACTGGCAGCGGGTGTCGAGGAGCACGTTGCCCCCGATGGTTCCCGCGCGGCGCAACTGGGGACCGGCGATGAGGCTCGCGGCCTGGGCCAGACAGGGGGCTCGCTCGGCCACCATCTTCGATGCCGCGACGTCCGCGATCGTGGTCATGGCCCCGATCACCAGCGACCCGTCCGTCTCGACGCGGATCCCGCGCAGGGCCTCGATGCGCCCGAGCGACACCACGAAGGCGGGCGTCACCAGTTCGTGCTTCATGTTGGGGAGCAGGTCCGTGCCCCCGGCGATGACCACCGCGGTGGGTCCGAGCTCGGTCAGCAGGCGGGTCGCCTCCGCGACCGAAGTGGGCTGCCGAAGCTCGAAGCGCGGAAGCCGCAGCATCAGCGGGATCCTGCGGCGAGGGCGGGTTCGCCCGTGGGCGCGGGTCGACCAGACGCACGCAGCGCCTCGAGGACCTTGCCGGGGGTGAAGGGCAGGTGACGGAGGCGGATCCCCACCGCGTCGAAGACCGCGTTCGATATGGCCGGGATCGACGGGTGCAGCGGGCCCTCGCCCGCCTCCTTGGCTCCATACGGGCCCTCGGGGTCGAGGCTCTCCACGATCAACGCGTGCAGCGCGGGCGTGTCCACCGAGGTTGGAATGCGGTAGTCGAGAAGCGAGGGGCCCTTGTGCAGGCCCGAAGGATGCACCTCGTGGTTCTCCATCAGCGCCTCGGCCACACCCATGTAGGCCGAGCCCTCCATCTGGCCCGCGACCAGCATGGGATTGAGCGCGCGGCCGCAGTCGTGCGCGATCCAGACGTTGTGACAGGTGATCCGGCCGGTCTCGACGTCCACCGACACCTCGACGGCGTGGGCGGTGAAGGAATAGGCGGGCGATGCGCCGATCGTCCCACCGCGGTAGTCGCCGCCCAGCGTGGGTGTGTTGTAGGCGCCGGTGGCGCCGAGGGTGTCGAACTTCTCCTCGGCGAGGCAGATGGCTTCCGCCGCGTTCATGGTGCGCGAGACGTCCTCGAGATCCATCACCAGGCCGTCGACGAAGCGGATCCGGGCCGCGGCCACGTTCCACTTCGCCGCCACCGCCTGCACGAGTTGCGGACGGATCTTCCGGCAGGCGTCGATGAGAGCGTTGCCGACCATGAAGGTCTCGCGGCTCGAGTAGGCGCCGAGATCGACCGGGCACAGGTCGGTATCGGCCGAGATCACGCGCACCTGGTCGAGGGCAAGGCCCAGTTCCTCCGCCACCAGGTACTGGGCCACCGAGTTCGAGCCCTGTCCGATGTCGTTGGCGCCGCTGAACACGGTGACGAGGCCCGATCGGTCGACCTTGAGCTGCACCGCCGCCTGCGGCATCGGGTTTGGATAGATGGGATAGTTCGTGCCCGAGATGTACATGGACGCCGCGACCCCGAGACCGCGCCCGTAGCCGAGCCGTCCGCGTCTCGAGGCCCAACCGCTCTCCTTCTCCACGAAGTCGAGGCACTTCGCGACCCCGTTGGACGTGATGCGCTGGCCGTTGACCGTGGTCGTGTGCGCGCCGATCAGGTTCCGTCGACGGATCTCGATGGGGTCCAGGTTCAGCTTGTCCGCCAGTTCATCGAGCTGCACCTCGAAGGCGAAACGCGGCTGCACGGAACCATGGCCGCGCTTGGGACCGCAGGCCGGCTTGTTGGTGAAGACGCGCGTGGAGTCGAAGCGGTAGGCCGGGAAGTCGTACGGTCCGGTGAGGAGCTGGCCCGCGTAATAAGTGGTGACGAGACCGAAGGAAGAGTACGCCCCGCCGTCGATCACGATCTTCGCGTCCACCGCGGCGAGGCGCCCGTCGCGGGCAGCGCCGGTCCGGTAACGCATGTTCATCGGATGACGTCCCCGGTGCGTGTAGAAGACCTCTTCGCGCGTATAGAGGAGCTTGACCGGCCGGCCGGTGAGCATCGCCAGCTTCGCGGTCACGAACTCGAGGCAGAACGGATCCGACTTGCCGCCGAAGGCTCCGCCCAGGCAGGGCTGGATCACGCGGATGCGGTGCGCGGGTATGCCGAGCACGTGGGACAGAGTGCGGTGCACGTAGTGCGTGATCTGAGTGGACGACCAGACGGTGAGGACGCCGTCCGCACCGTAACGCGCGACCGCGCAGTGCGGTTCGATCGGCGCGTGCGTGGTGCCATGGAAGAAGTAATCGCCCTCGACCACCGCAAAGGCGCCGGACAGCGCCGCGTCCACCTCGCCGAACGACAGATGCACGTGCTTCGAGATGTTGCCGGTCTTGTGGCCGTCGTGGATGGGCGGATCGTGACGGGCGAGGCTGTCGAAGGGATCGATGTACGCGTGCAGGGGCTCGTACTCGACCCGGATCAGCTTGACCGCGGCGTTCGCGGTGTCTTCGTCGGCCGCGGCTACCGCGGCCACCGGTTCGCCCACGTGCCGGACCTTGCCCACCGCGAGCGCGGTTTCGTCCTGCGTCCAGGGCAGGATGCCGTACTTCGTCGGCAGGTCCGCGCCGGTGAGGACGCCGAGCACGCCCGGTAGCCGTCGCGCGCGCGTGACGTCGATGGAGAGAATCCGCGCGTGCGCCTGGGTGCTCCGCAGCAACTTCGCGTGCAGCATGCCCGGGAGGACGATGTCGTCGGTGTAGACCGCGGCCCCCGTGGCCTTGGCCAGGCCATCGACCTTGCGCGACTTCCGCCCCACGTGGCGAAACTCGCCCCACGGAGCCTCGACGCCGTGGATGTCGCGCGCCGCCATCTCAGGCGCTCTCTTTCGGCGCGGTCGCGGCGGCGAGGAGCACCGCTTGCAGGATCTGGGTGTAGCCGGTGCATCGGCAGAGGTTGCCGGCCAGCGCGCTCCTGACCTCGGCTTCAGTCGGGTGCGGAGTCGCGTTGAGCAGAGCGCGGGCCGAGAGCATGGTGCCGCTCTGGCAGAAGCCGCACTGAAGCGCGCCACACTTGTCGAACGCGTCCTGCACCGGATCCGCGCCCACCCCACCCGCGGCGAGATGAGCCGGCATCAGGCCTTCGATGGTGGTGATGGCCCGCCCCACCGCCTCCCGCGCGAGCATGAGGCAGGAGATCATGGGCTGCCCGTCGATTAGGACCG
>DAORUA010000225.1:0-6783 GCA_035432945.1 Vicinamibacteria bacterium
TAGGTGAGGTAGTAACCGTGATCGCTGCCGTTGGTGGTGTGGAGGTCGACATCGATGTGCGGATCGTAGTCGTTCAACAGGCGCGCGAGGGAACGGCCTTCCGCGGTCTCGAGCTTCATGGCGTCGCGATTGAGATTCAGGCCCTGGGCGTTCGGGCGTGTGCCCGTGCCTCCGAGCGGCCCATGCTGCGCCCCCCGGTTCGCCACGTTCACGCGCTCGTTGCCGTCCGCGTTGTAGATGGGCGTGATCAGCAGGACCACGTCCTTGAACCACGCGGTGCGCTCGCCCTTCGCGATGGAGCGCAGCAGCCAGAGCAGGGCCTCCTTGCCCTCGACCTCGCCCGCGTGGATGTTGCCCTGGAGGAAGACACGGGTCTTTCCGGTCTTGAGCACGCTCGCGGCCGATGCGTCCGGCGCGCCGATGACCGCGAGCGGCATGGTGCGACCTTCGAAGGTGTAGCCGTAGGTGGTGAGGTGGATCCGGGGCGAGGCCGCGGCCATGGCCTTCATGAACGCGACCACGTCGTCGTAACGGCTGGTCTCGAGGTAGCTGGTGGCTTCCGGACGGGTGAGGGGCCACGCGCGTCCGGGCCGCGTTGGGGCGGCAGCCCCGCCGGTCTGGGCGGGGGAGAGGGCCGGGCCGAGCAGCAGGGCGGAGAGAGCGGCCGCGCGGGCCGTGATGAGCTTCATGTCCGGATCCTACGCCCGGGTCGCCCCGACGGGCGACGAACGCGGTAGGCTTCCGAGCCAGGACTGCCTTGATTGTTCTCGAGACCGAACGGCTGGTGCTTCGCCGCCTGACCCTCAACGATGCTCCCTTCATCGTCGAGCTTCTGAACGAGCCGTCGTTCCTCCGCTTCATTGGCGACCGGGGCGTGCGCGATCTGCAGACCGCGCGCCAGTACCTGCTCAAGGGGCCGATCGCGAGCTACGAGAAGCACGGCTTCGGCCTGAACCTGGTGTTCCTCAAGGACTCGGGCGAGCCGATCGGGATCTGCGGCCTGCTGAAGCGCGACACCCTGCCCGACGTGGACGTGGGCTTCGCCTTCCTCCCCGCCCACTGGCGAAAGGGCTACGCGGCTGAATCCGCGGCCGCGGTCCTCGCCCTGGGCCGCCGCGCCTTCGGCCTCAAGCGGATCGTGGCCATCACCTCCCCGGACAACGTGGCCTCCATCGCCGTGCTCGAGAAGATCGGCCTGAAGTTCGAAGCGATGACGCGTCTTGGAGACGACCCGCGCGAGGTCAGGCTCTTTGGCATAGGGTTCGAGGGTTCATGAGGAGACACCGATGATTCTGCAGGAAGACCCGAGCGTGGATCTCGATACGCCAACCGGTTCGATGCGGACCTACGTCTATCGCCCGGTGGCCCCCGGCCGCTACCCCGGCCTGGTGCTCTTCTCGGAGATCTTCCAGCAGACCGGGCCGATCAAGCGCACGGCCGCGATCCTCGCCGGTCACGGGTTCGTGGTCGCGGTGCCGGAGATCTTCCACGATCTCGAGGCCCCGGGTTGCGTGATCGCCTACGACGCGGCGGGCGCGGACAAGGGAAACGCGGACAAGATCGGCCGGCCGGTCAAGGCCTACGATGACGACGCGCGCGCGGTGATCCGTTTCCTGCTTGGGCACCCCTCCTGCAACGGGAAACTCGGCTCCATCGGTATCTGCATCGGGGGACACCTCTCGTTCCGCGCCTCCATGAATCCGGAGATCCTGGCCGGCGTGTGCTTCTACGCCACCGACATCCACAAAGGCAGCCTGGGGAAGGGCGGAGACGACACCCTCGCCCGCGTGAAGGAACTGAAGGCGGAGATGCTGATGATCTGGGGGCGGCAGGATCCCCACATCCCGAACGAGGGGCGGGCCCTCATCCAGAAGTCGATGATCGACGCCGGCGTGCTCTTCAGCTGGCACGAGTTCAACGGCGCGCATGCCTTCCTGCGGGATGAAGGGCCGCGCTACGACCCCGCGCTGGCCCACATCTGCCAGCGGATGGCCATCGACCTGTTCAAGCGCAAGCTCACCGACGGCGACCTTCCCATGGCCGCTTCCGGCGGCGGCGAAACGAAGCACTGACCCTCGGCGCGCCGGTGGCCACCGATCTCGTCATTCGCGACGCGCGGCAAGACGACGCGCGGGCCCTCCTCGACATCTACGCGCCGTTCGTCACCAATACCGCGGTGTCGTTCGAACTGACGCCTCCGACCGCCGCCGAGTTCGAGGACCGCATCGCCTCGGCGCAGAGTCAATGGGCATGGTTGGTCGCGGAGCGGGAGGGCGAGGTCGCGGGATACGCGTACGCATCGGCGTTTCGAACCCGCGCCGCGTACCGGTTCACGACCGAGACGTCGGCCTACGTGCACCCCGCGCACCGCGGGCGAGGTGTCGCGGCCGCCCTCTACCGCCGGCTCTTCGAAGTCCTCATCGCGAAGGGCTACTGCAACGCCTACGCGGGAATCGCGCTGCCCAACGACCCGAGCGTCGCATTCCACAGGTCGCTCGGCTTCACGCCGGTGGGCGTGTTCCACCGCGGCGGATGGAAGTTCGGGAGATGGCACGACATCTCCTGGTGGGAGAAGGCCCTTAACGACCGGCCGCGCTCGGACGGATGACCTAGGTCCGCAGGCGGGCGATCCCTGGATAGCCGTCGAACCCACCGTCGAAGGTGACGATCCGGCTGACGCCTTGTTGTTCCATGACCGCCACATGCAGGGCGTCGCGGGCGGAGAGACGCGCGTGTCCCAGCAGGACCGTGCGCGCGCGCTGAACCGCATCGAGATCCACCGGGAAAACCTCGTCGACAATCCCAAGGAGCACATCGAAGGCGGGCTGGATGGCGTCACGCCGTCCGATCGCCCCGTAACGGTGGAGGATTTCCTGTAAGACCTCCGCGTCCGTCACCAGACGCTCCCGATCGGCGATGCAGCGCTCGAGGATGCGCTGGGCGTCCCGCTTGTGTGGATGCGCGGACCCCACCAGGTACATCGGGATGTTGGAATCGACGAAGATCATCCGCGATCGGATTCCCCATATCCGCGCTCGATCTCCGCGAGCATCGCGGGCATGTCTCCGGTCGGGAAGTCGTAGCGGACCGCTGTCCGCAGGATGTCGACCTTCTTCTCGGCGCGCCCCAGAGGCTCCCGGCGCCGAGCCTGCCGAAGCGCCTGTCGTACCCACTCGGCCAGAGTCATGCTCTGCGCGCGAGCCATGCGCTGGATCTCCCGCAACTCGGGCTCGTCGAGGAGAACCTGCAGCCTTTTACTCATGGAGTGAGTCTATTCGACTCATGCTGATGAGTCAAGGGCCCGGCCACCGGAATAACTACGGCTCCGCGTGCGCCGGCGGCTTCCCGCCCTCCGCGATGAACCGGTTGATCCGGGCCTCGAGTTGCGGCAGGGTCACCGAGCCGAGGGACAGGACGGTGTCGTGGAAGGCGCGCAGGTCGAACTTCGATCCGAGGGCGGCCTCGGCCTCGGCGCGCGACTTCTCGATCTGCATCTGGCCGAGGTAGTAGGAGAGGGCCTGGCCCGGCCACGCGATGTAGCGGTCGATCTCGGTGGTGATCTCGTGCTCGGCGAGAGCGGTGTTGTCGCGAAGGAAGGCGAGAGCGCGGTCTCGCGTCCAGCCCTTGGAGTGGATGCCGGTGTCGACCACGAGGCGCGCGGCCCGCCACATCTGGTAGGTCAGCATGCCGAAGTGCTCGTAGGGCGTCTCGTAGATCCCCATGGGCACGCCGAGCTTCTCGGTGTAGAGCGCCCAGCCCTCGCCATAGGCGGAGATGTAGACGCGCTGCCGGAACTCGGGCTGTTCCTTGTGTTCCGCGGCGAGAGACATCTGCATGGCGTGTCCGGGCGTCGATTCGTGCAGGGTCAGGGCGGGGAGGTTGTAGAGCGGGCGCGCGGGCAGGTTGTAGGTGTTGACCAGATAGACCCCGGGACCGCCGCGTCCGGACGTGTAGAAGGGCGCGATGTCGTCGGGCACGGGGATGATGGTGAAGCGCGAACGGGGAAGGTGGCCGAACATGAGGTCGAGCTTCCCGTCCACCCGCTTCGAGATCCAGGCCGCGCGCATCAGGAGTTCTTCCTTCGTCTTCGCGTAGAACTGCGGATCGGTGCGGAGGAACTTCAGGAAGGCGGGGAAGTCGCCCTTGAAGTCGGTCTTCTTCATGGTCTCGATCATCTGGTCGTGGATCTTCGCGACTTCGGCGAGACCGATCTGGTGGATGGCGTCGGGGGTGAGGTCGAGGGTGGTGAACTCGCGGATCTTCGACTGGTAGTACGCCTTGCCGTCGGGGTAGGACTCGGCGTCGAGTTCCTTGCGGGCCTTCTTCATGTACTCCTCGCGCATGAAGGTCAGCAGATCGGCGTAGGCGGGGCGGACGGACTCCCGGATGACCTTCACCGCGGCCGCCTTCAGTTCCGCCTGCTCGGCCTCGGTGAATTTCGCGGGCATCTTCAGGAAGGGCGCGTAGAAGGGGCTCTTCTCGGGCTCGGCGATGTCGGCGACCGCGGCGATCGACGCGTCCCGCCCGGCGAGGGTCACCCGGGGCACCGAGAAGCCGCGCGCGAGGCCGGCCTTCATGTTGACGGTCTGCTCGCCGAAGTAGCGGGGGATGTCCGCGAGCAGGCGCAGGTACCCGCGGTACTCGCCCAGGTTCCGCAGGGGCCGCTGCGCCGCGCCCGTGACCTCGGCCCAGAACGACGAGTCGGAGTTGAAGGGCTTCTCGTAGTCGCGAAACGCGGCGCTCGCTTCGAGGGCCTCGACCTGCGCGCGGTAGATGGCGTAGTTCACCTGATCCTCGGCGGAGAGTTCCGCCACCGGGATCGCCTTGAGGTCCTTGAGCACCTCGCGCCAGTAACGAACGCGCTCGGCCTGGGTGGCCGCGTCGACCTTCGGAAGCCGGTCGC
This sequence comes from Vicinamibacteria bacterium, assembly GCA_035432945.1. Classification (GTDB taxonomy): domain Bacteria; phylum Acidobacteriota; class Vicinamibacteria; order Fen-336; family JAGNNV01; genus JAGNNV01. Next base: position 4,904 of record DAORUA010000225.1, read on the forward strand.
GCACCGCGGCCGCGCGGTCGGCGTCTTCATCGAGTCCGGAGTACTGGGCCTGACGCCAGGTCCACTCGCGGGTGTAGAGGGTTTTGAATCGATCACCGGCGCTGGTTCCCGGCGTCTGCGCGTCTGCGGCTACCGGCCACGCAAGGGCCAACGCGGCGAGAAGGATGAGGGGGGCAGTGCGTCGGTTCATTTGGTTTCAGGCCTCGTTGGTTTCGCCTACCCGCCGAACTCGATGCCCAGCTCGCGGGCGGTGAGGATGGTGTCGCAGGTCACGGGGACCACCTTCATGCGGGCGGTCGCCTCGTCGAGAGGCACGTAGCGGACGGTCGGGGGGTCGAGGGCCACCATCACCCCCGAGCGCCCCTCGGCCAGCGCCCGCACCGCCGCCGCGCCGAAGCGAAGCGAGATCAGCCGGTCGAACGTGGTCGGCGAGCCGCCGCGAAGCAGGTGGCCGAGCACGACGTGGCGCGCTTCCTCGCCCGTCAGCTCCTGCAGCTGATTCGCGATGCGCGCGCCGATCCCGCCGAGCCGGTCGGCCCGACCGAGTTCAGCGCCGATGACCGAGGTCGAGCCGCCCAGGGGCGAAGCACCCTCGGCCACGACCACGATCGCGAAGCGGCGCCCCTTCGAGTAGCGATCCTTCAGGAAGGCCGCAACCCGCTCGATGTCGTAGGGGATCTCCGGGATCAGGATCGCCTCCGCCCCGCCCGACACGCCGCAGTTCAGCGCGATCCAGCCCGCATAGCGGCCCATGACCTCGACGACCATGATCCGCCGGTGCGCCTCGGCCGTGGAGTGCAGGCGGTCGAGGCAGTCGGTCGCGAAGCTCACCGCGGTGTCGAAGCCAAACGTGATGATCGTCTTGTCGAGGTCGTTGTCGATGGTCTTGGGGACGCCGACCACCTTGAGCCCCTTCCGGGCGAGGACGCTCGCGATCGAGAGCGAGCCGTCGCCGCCCACCGCGATGAGGGCGTCGATCTTCGCCCGGCGGAAGCAACGGATGAGCTCGTCCGAGCGGTCCTTCTCGTACATCGTCCCGTCCTTGCCGCGGGTCGGGAACTTGAGCGGGTTGCCCTTGTTCGTCGTCCCGAGGATGGTGCCGCCGAGGTGAGTGATGCCCGAGACCCGCGATCGTGTGAGGGGGATGAGGCCCTCTCCGGGGGGAAAGAGCTCGGGGAGGAAGAGGCCGTTGTAGCCGTCGCGGATGCCGACGACCTCGAAGCCGCGCCGCAGGGCCGTGATCGTCACGGCCCGGATGACGGCGTTGAGGCCGGGGGCGTCGCCGCCGCCGGTGTTGATGGCGATTCTCCGGATCCCGCCCGCCTTCTTGACCATGTCACGCTCCCTGCACGTCCTGAGGCGCATCCTGCGTGCGCAGTTTAACGCCGCGGGTAAACTCGAGCCGGGTCCGGGCCTGGGTCTGGGCCTGAAGGAGAGTCCCGATGACGCGCAGACGCACCTGGTGGCCACTCGCCCTCGTTGCCCTCGAGGCCGCCTGCGGGGGCTCCAGCCCGACGAGTTCCACGCCCGGCGGGGGCGGCGGGACCGCGGCCAGCCACAACGCGGGACGCGACTGCCTCGCCTGCCACCGCGAGTTTGGCATGGCCGGCACCGTTTACCGCGTCGACGGCTCGGCCTACCCGGGCGCGACCGTGCGCCTGACCGCGGCCGCCGATGGGGGCGGCAGCGTCCTCCTCACCGTGACCACAGATGCGAGCGGCAACTTCCACGCGTCACGCGCGGTGGGGTTCGGCTCGGGCCTCTACACGGACGCGACCGGCACGGGCGGGGCGCGCCGTGCCATGAAGGCCGCGGTCACGGGAGGCGCCTGCAACTCCTGCCACGACGCCTCGAACCGGATCCGCGCGGACTAGCAGCAG
>DAORUA010000226.1:0-6775 GCA_035432945.1 Vicinamibacteria bacterium
CCCGCGCGCCGCTCTTTCCCTGGCCGCCCTCTACTGGATCTTCCCGATCACCTGGGTTTCTTCGGCGGTGCTTGGGTTCTTCGATGGTTTTGTGCCTCCGTTTCTACTCGTGAGCCTGCTCCTCGCGGGCGTTTCTCCCTTCGCGGCGGGCGCCGCCTTCGCCGTCACCTGCCTGATCAAGCCCACCGCCGCGGTGGTGCTGCCGGTTCTCTATCTGGCCGCGCCGCGGAAATCCTGGACGCGGATCACCACCGGGGGCGCTCTCGTCACCGCGCTGGTGTTCCTGCCCTATGCCCTCGCGGGCACGCTCCAGACCGCGTTCATCCACATCGCCCGGCTCTTCTCCCAGGATCGGCTCTCGGGCGGCTACGCGAACCCCTGGTGGCTTCTCGGCCATGCCGTCTCCGTGCTGAGGGAAAAGGCCGAGTGGGCGGATCCGATCGACTACGTGCGCCGCGACTCGATCGACTGGCCTCTTGGGCTCATCGGTTTCGTCGCCGCGGGTCTCGTGGCGGCCTGGGTCCTGTACCAGGCGAGGCGGATCACCACACCGCGGTCCGCGGTCTACGTGAGCGCGGTCCTGCTCTTCGCCTGGGGCGTCCTGACCATCGGCGTTCACGACAATCACAACCATCCCCTCTTCCTCCTCCTGGTCGCGACCGGCCTGGGGACGCCTTTCCTGAGGGGCTTCGCGTTCGCAGCGGCCACCTCCACCCTCCTCGGCAGCGTGTGCCTGCACGGCTTCGGCCGCTACTACGGGATTCAGTGGAGATCCGTGCTTCCCCTCGCCGACACCGTGGCCCGGCTCCGCATGGCCGCGGGCTTCGACCTCACCCTCGTGCTCGGTGTGGTGAACTGCCTCCTGCTCGGCCTCGCCCTCTGGCGTCTGAAGCCGACCCTCGAGGGCCTGGAGGCGAGCTAAAGGTCCTCGATCCGGATCGCGGTGAAGCGGATCTCGGACTTGCCCGGAATGGCCTGGGCCACGAGACCGATGTCGTCGCTCACCACGCAGGCGATCTTCGGGTAGCCGCCCGTGGTGGGACAGTCGGAGAGCATCACGATGGGCCGGCCATCGGGCGGAACCTGGATGCAGCCCGGGACCATCCCGTCCGAGACGATCTCTGAGGGTCCCGCGTGGGTCAGTCGCGAGCCGTCGAGGCGCGCGCCCACGCGATCCGAGTCGAGGCCCACGCGCCAGGACGCGCCCAGGAATGCTCCGATCTCCGCCGCGTCGAAGTGCTCCGCCTGCGGACCGAGGATGACGCGGACGGTCGAGGTCCGCGGCGCGGTGGACACGGGGTCGCGAGGCACCCGGTCGGGGTCGAAGGCATCCAGGTCGAGCGCGTCTCCCGCTTCCAGGGGGCGCAGGAACTGAGACCCGAGATCCACGGACGCGGATCCAAGGAGGCGGGGCGCCCGAAGTCCGGAGATGGCGACGCAGGCCCGGACGCCGTTCTCGATGTTCCGGATGGTCAGCGTGTTCGATGCCCGCGCGCGCACCGCCACGTTCATGGGCATGCGCATCCGCGCCGGGTCGAGATCCGCGCGCTCCAGGTCCGCGGTGACGGTGGCGCCGGAGATCGCGACGAACGCGGTCTTCTCGAAGCGGAGCTTGAGGCCGGGGCCGCACATCTCGATGACCGGCGCGTCCGGCGGGTTGCCGACGCAGGCGTTCGCGACGCGCGCCGAGGCCGGGTCGGCGAAGCCGGTGAGCGGCACGGCCACCCGGCGCAGACCGGGCCTGCCCCCGTCCTGAATGGTCGTGAGCATTCCGGGTTCGGTGATCACGACACCGCTCCCGGAATACGCGGCCTTCTCCGGCCGCGGAGCCGGATCGAGCGCCGAGACTGGAACGAAGCGCACCCGATCGCCGGGCATGAGGCGCGACGGACCCTCGGCCGCGGAAGCCGAAGGGTCGAAGAGCGAGGCCGTGGTTCGACCCAGGAGATTCCAGCCCCCGGGCAGCATCCTCGGATAGATCCCGGTCTGGGGTCCGGCGATCGCGACCGACCCCGCGGGCACGCGGGTTCGGGGCGTCTTCCGCCGGGGCAGGCGGAGGCGCTCATCGACAAAGCCCATGTACGCGAAGCCCGGAGAGAAGCCGAGCATGAGCACCGAGTAATCGCGGCCCGCATGCAGTTCGATCACCGCATCTGTCGTGAGCCGGCACGAGGCCGCGGCCTCCTCGAGATCCTCCCCGTCGTAGAGGGCGGGAATCTCGATCAGGCGTCCGGGCGGACTCGACGCGGGGAGGTTCTGAGCGAGTCCAAGCAGCCGGTCGCGCAGCCGCGGGTACGGCACCACCCGGCGGTCGTAGATCACCATCAGGCTCGCATACGTGGGAACGGCTTCGAGAACCCCGGAGAGCGAGGCTTCCCTCAATCGTTCATCGAGCGCCCGCACCCGCCCTACCGTCTCCTCGTCGAGCGAGGGCCCGAGCTGCACCGTTACCGCGCGGTCGCCCACGGCAAGGACGCGCGGCCAGGTGTCGCTCATCGGGGTCAGGCGGGTCCGTGGGGTCCGAGGGCCTGGACTTTGACTCCCGCGGCTTCGAGCGCCTGGCGAACCGCCCGGGCGATCTCGATGGCGCTCTTGTTGTCGCCGTGCAGGCACAGGGTCTCCGCCTGAACCGAAACGGCGGAACCGTCGCGGGCGGTCACCCGGCCGTCTTTCGCGATCGCCACCGCCTGCAGGGCCGCCGCCTCGCCGCTTTCGAGGAGCGCTCCGGGCGTCCCGCGCTTCGCAAGCGACCCGTCGGCCTCGTAGGCCCGGTCGACGAACCCTTCACCCGCGAAGGGAACGCCTTCGAGGCGCGCCGCGGCTCGAAAAACCTCCGAGTTGGCGAGTCCCACGAGGGTGACCCCGCCGCCGAGACGCCGCACGCCCCGCGCGATGGCGCGGGCCAGGCTCTCGTCGCGAACGGCCTGGTTGTAGAGCGCCCCATGGGGCTTCACATGCCACAAGCGGCCGCCGCGCGACTCCACGAAGGCGCGGAGGGCTCCCGCCTGGTAGAGCACATCGTTCTCGACTTCTTCCGGCAAGGCCTGGATCTCCCGGCGCCCGAAGCCCCGCAGGTCGAGATGCGAGGGATGCGCGCCGATGCGGATCCCTCGCTCGAGGGCGAGGCCCACGGTGCGGTCCATGGTGAGGGGATCGCCCGCGTGAAAACCGCAGGCCACGTTCACCGAGGTCACGTAAGGGAGGAGCCCCGCGTCGTTCCCCATGGGCCAGGGACCGAAGCCCTCGCCCACATCCGCGTTCAGATCGATGATCTCGGCCATGGCGGTGAACCCGCGTTCGAGCTACTGGAGGAACAGTCGAAGGCTTCGCGCGATGGATGCCTTCATCTCGCGCCGGTCGACCACCGCGTCGATCATCCCGTGGGTGAGCAAGAACTCGGAGCGCTGGAATCCCTCGGGAAGCTTCTGGCGGATGGTCTGCTCGATGACCCGGGGACCGGCGAAGCCGATGAGAGCTCCGGGTTCCGCGATGTTCAGGTCGCCGAGCATCGCGAAGGACGCGGTCACGCCGCCGGTGGTGGGGTCGGTGAGAACGGAAATGAACGGGATCCTCGCGTCGTCGAGGCGGGCGAGGGCCGCGGAGATCTTGGCCATCTGCATGAGGGACAAAGCACCCTCCATCATGCGGGCGCCGCCGGAGCAGGAGACCACGATCAGCGGCGCCCGGGTGGAGATCGCTCGTTCGGCGGCCCGGGTGATCTTCTCCCCGACCACCACTCCCATCGAACCGCCGATGAATCCGTACTCCATGGCGCAGATGAGGACATCGCGGTTGTCGAGCTTCCCCGAGGCGGAGACGAGCGCGTCCTTGCCACCTGTCTTTTCCTGGCCATCCTTGAGCCGGGACGCGTAGGCCTTGGTGTCCTTGAACTTCAGGGGGTCGGCACTCGCGAGCTCGCGGTCGAACTCCTCGTAGGGGCCGTCGAAGAGCAGTTCGAGCCGCTCCCGCGCGGTGATCCTGAAGTGGAAGGCGCACTTGGGACACACGGAGGCGTTCTGGAGGACGTCCTTGCGGTAGATGATCTCGCGGCAGCCCGTGCACTTGATCCACAGGCCCTCGGGGACGCGGTTGACCTGCTCGCCCACCGGCAGTTTTTGGTCTTCGCGCTTGAACCAGGCCATCGGTTCCTAGTGTATCGCGTCGCGCTTTGGCCGCGCTCCTCGAAGCGCCCGGCTACGCGGGGGCCGTGGTTTCCCGCGAGCTGGCGTCGAAGACGATGCGCATGAACTGGGCCAGTTGCGGGGAGCCCACCGCCGGGCGCTCGTGCAGGACACGGTCGAGCGCGGCCGCCATCTTTCCCGCGTCGGCGTAGCGCTCGTCCGGGGAACTCGCCACCGCGTTCATGACCACCTTCTCGAGCCGGGGCGTCACCCGGGACGAGATGAACCTGAGCGGGACGATGTCGGCCTTCCGCACTTCATCCATGGAGGGCATATCCGGGTTCCCGGCGATGGGGCGCCGGCCCGCGATCATCTCGTAGAGGATCACGCCCAGGGAGAAGATGTCCGAGCGGGCATCGATGGGGCCGCCCGCGGCCTGCTCGGGGCTCATGTACTGGAGCTTGCCCTGGGGTGCGTGTTTCCGCGCCTCCACGTACGAGGAGGGCTTCGAAATGCCGAAGTCCGTGAGCTTCACCATCCCCGCGAAGGAGATGAGGATGTTCGGGGGACTCACGTCTCGGTGGACGATCTCGAGCGGCCGCCCGTCGGGACCCTCTCGGGTGAAGGCGAAGTCCAAAGCGCTCGCGATGCGCGCGGCCACGTAGACGGCGAGGTCCAGGGGAAGCTTCAGGCCCTTCTCCTGGGCTTTGCGGAGCATGGTCTTGAGGTCGAAGCCGTTGACGTACTCCATGGTCATGTACAGATCCCCGTTGATCTCGCCCAGTTCGTGAACCGGGACGATGTGGGGATGATCGAGGAGGGCCACCGTCTTCGCTTCTTCGATGAACAGCCGCCGGAAGTCCTCGTTGTGGGCGAGGCCGGGCAGGATCTTCTTCAGCACCACGGTCTTGCGGAAGCTGTGGGGCCCGGTGCGCTGGGCCCGGTAGATCTCGGCCATGCCGCCGCGCGAGAGCAGCTCCTCGAGGACGTAGGTCCCGAAGATCTTCGGGAAGGTCGGCCGGTTCGCTTCCTTCGCATCTCCGTCGAGGATCGCGTCCGGGATCTCCGGTTCCGGCGGTTTCGGCGCGGAGCCCTCCAAGGACCCGCCGGAGGCAAGGGCTCGCATCTTGGGACGAGAGTGTGCGCCGGTCATGGAAGCAGGGGAGGCTTCGACGTTACCAGACCCTTCCGAAGCGCGTCGGGCGGACCTCCACCCCCGGCGTGAGCGAGGTCACATCCAGAACGCGGCGATCGCGAGCCGCAACGCCACCACGATCAGGGAGGTCGCGAGTATTCCCTTGATCGACCGCACCGCGATGTGTCGCGAGAGCCACGAGCCGAAAATGCTTCCGGGCAGCGATCCGAGGGCGACCGCCGCGGTGATGAGCGGGTTCATGTCGCCCCGGTTCAGGTAGATGAAGGCCGAGATGGCGGCGGTGGGGCCGATCATGAAGGCGGAGGTGGCCGCGGCCGCGCGGATGGGTATGCCGCAGAAGGCGTTCAAGACCGGCACCTGGATCACCCCGCCTCCCACCCCCAGGAGGCCGGAGATGGCGCCCGCGATCAGGGAGACGATCAGGGCCACGGGAAGGCGCTTCACCAGATAGCTGAACGTCTTCCCGTTCTCTTCGATGCGGCCGCCCAGGGCGCCGATGTCGATGCCGGGGTCGTCGATGACGTTCCGCTTCCCCGAGCGCCAGGTCACGATGATCGAGACCACGAACAGGGTCGCGGCGAAGGTCGCGTACAGCGCGCGCGTGGAGATGTGGTGGGCGATGCTGCCGCCGGCGAGGCTGCCCACGGACGTGGTCAGGAGCAGGGTGAAGGCCAGGGGAACGTTCACGAGCCCCCGGCCCATGTTGACCATGGTGGCGGAGGACGAAGTGGTCACCACCGCCACCAGGCTCGCGGCCACCGCGGTGCGCGGATCGAGCCCGAAGCCCAGGGCGAGCAGGGGGACCAGGAACACCCCGCCCCCGAGGCCGAGCAGGGCTCCGACAAGGCCGGTGATGGCGCCGGTGAGGGCAAAGACGGCGAGGTCGATCGGGGTCATCGAGAGCTACACGTACCGCAGAGATTCGGCGGGCCTTTGTCTCGAGGCCTGCAGGGAAGGAATGAGGGCGGCCACCACGCTGACCCCGAGCATGATGAAGGGCGGCGTCACCACATCCATGAACTGGAGGGTGGGGAACAGTCGATCCCCGCCGTAGGTGTATTTCTGCGCCTCGCTGAACGCGGGAATCCCGTGCTGGGAGAAGTACACGATGGTGACCGCCCCCAGGAGCGCGCCCAGGGCAGCGCCGAAGAGTCCGAGAAGGAAGCCCTCGGAGAGGAAGACGGAGAGCACATCCTGCTTCCGCGCCCCCATCGCCCGCATGGTTCCCATCTCCCGCGTGCGTTCGAAGGTGGCCATCAGGACGGTGTTGAGCACGCCCGCGGCCACGATGACTCCCATCACGAAGTTCATGATGGTGGCGATGAACCGGGTGACCAGCATGCCGCCGATGAACGGACCGCCCATGTCCTCCCAGGTGAAGGCGGTGGCGTTCGTGCCCTTCTCCTTGAACGCCGCGTTGAGGCGGTCGCGCACCGAATCCGCGTCCCGCCCGGAGTCCTTCAGCCGGAGCACAACCAGGCCCGCCTGGCCCGGCACG
>DAORUA010000227.1:0-6759 GCA_035432945.1 Vicinamibacteria bacterium
GACCGCCTCGTAATCCCGGGGCGTGAACGCGCGGGCCAGGCGGGAGGCGTAGGTGTCCCGAAGCAGACGCACGTAATAGTCGACGTCGTAGTCACGCGGATCGGCGGCGGTCTCGCCGGGGCCGCCCTCGTCGGTCTCCTCGACCACGCCTCCCGATCCCGCGCGCGTCCGGTACACGCGAACCCGATCGCCCAGGCTCCACGTCTTCCGTCCGCTCGCGAGCATCGCCTCGTAGGAAATCTCGCGGCGGGACTCCCGGGCGGCGGCGTACTGGTCCGGAGTCTTGGTGAGCCGCACCCGCGACGAAACATCCCAGGTCCTGAGTTCGCGGCGGCGCAGGGCCAGGACGGTGTCCAGATACGCAGCGCGCACCCCGGCCACGTCGCCCACGAGGAGCCGCTCGATCGCGCGGCGCAGGAAAGCCTCGCCATAGGGCTCGGCGCGGCTCGACCGGAAGGCGACACCGCGAAGGACCAGGCCGCCGTCATAGCCGAGGAGCGCGTAGTTCTTCGGCTCGTGGGAGAGCATGGCCGCGTAGCGGCCTTCGAACTCGAGCTGAACCAGGGGCGGCAGCAGGCCCGCCACCTCCGCCACCACGCGCCGCTCGTCGGCCTCCGTCCACGCCTCGGGAACCGCGAAGTAGACACCGTCGGTGTCCGCCTCCAGCAGGGTCACGCCGCGCGCGGCGAGTTCGCGGCTCATTTGACCGAGCAGCTCGCGGCCGCGCCTCGTGACCTCGTTCGCGGCATCGACGTCCGCGAACCGCGTGAGGCCGCCCCCGGCCGCGAGGTACCCGTAAGCCGAGTTCACCACCAGCTTCATCGCGGAGGACGTGGCCTCGTGGGTGTAGCGCTCGGGCGATCCCTTCGGGGCCCGCCGTGCCTCCGCCTTCTCCTGAAGCCGGCGGTCGACCAGCCGATCGACGAGGGCCAGCATCGCCCCCAGGTGATCGCGCGCGGGCCCGATCCGATACTCGCGCATGAGCGACGGGTACAGGCTCGCGACGTCGGCCTTCACCACCCGGTGGGCCACGCCGGAGGCGAACAGATGGAGCGCGGCGCCGCTGTGCGGGATGTCGCGCCCCGGTTGATGGGCGGGCAGGGCCATGCCCGCCCGCAGATACGCGCGCACGAGCAGCGGATCGATGACTCCGGTCGCGGCGCCCGCGTCGGCCAGCCGCTCGTAGCGCCGCGGCGCCATTCTCGCGAGCGCGAACGCCGCGCCGCCGAACATGCGCGCGAGCCCCGCCACCTCCTCCACGTCCGCGGCGGCATACCGGCGCACGCGCTCCGGATCGCGCCGGTAGACCTCGTACACCTGATCGCCGCGGATCATCTCGCGCTCGTCGCCCGCGAGGCCGAAGTGGCGCGCCACCGCCTTGAGGCCGTGGCCCGGCAGCTCGCGCGTGGCGAAGTCGTGACCAAGCACCGCGTCCATGGTGTCGATGAGCTCCCGCCCGGCCGCGATGAGGCGGACCCGCCGTCGTCCGTCCGGCCCGCTCAGGACGCCGCGGCGCGCCGCGCGCTCCCGCAAACCCGCCGGACCGGTGCGTCCGAGGCCGAGGGGCACGCGCAGCCTTCGGGCCCGGGCGTCGAGGAAGGGAAGGTCGAAGCCGTGGAGGTTGTGGTTCTCGATCACGTCGGGATCGCTGGCTTCGATCTTCGCGACCAGACGGCGGATGAGATCCCCTTCGGCGGCATCGTCCGCTCCGCCCGCCTCGAGGATCTCCACCCGGCCCTCGGGATCGCGCACCGCGATCATGAAGATCCGGTCGCGCCGGGCATCGAGACCCGTGGTCTCGAGGTCGAACTGCAGCCGCCGCAACTGGTCGAAAGCGAGCCCGCGAAAGTACGTCCGGCCGGCGGCCACGAGATACTGCTCCTCGGGAGGCAGGGCGAGCACGCTCTCCTTGCCGAGTTCGCGAAGGTGTCCGATCGAGCGGCCCAGGCGGCGCGAGGCCCCGTGAAGAACCGCTCCGGCGATGGTCTTCGCGTTCTCGGAACTCACGAGGTAGCGCAATTCCCCCGGGCCGGACAATTCCCGGAAGGTGACGAGCGCGCGCGCGGCCCCGTCCGGAGCCAGTTGCACACCCAGGTGCTTCAGGTCATCGAGCCGGTCGACCAGGATCCAGGGACGGAACCGCTCGTCCTCCCGGACCAGTTCTCCGGTGTCGGCAAGACGGCGCCAGACCGTGGCGCGGCCGTCCCCTTCCGCCCACACCGAAACGATGCCGGGCGTCTCGTCCCAGCCCCAGAGCCACTCGTCTTCAGCCGCGCGGGAGGATGCGCTCACCTAGGCGCGGGCGCCGGACTCGCGACGCCTTCGGCCCATCATCCCAGGCGAGGCCGGCCGTACAGCCGGAGTCTCGAGACGCCGCCGTCCGGGAAGATCTTCAGGCGCACATGGGTCAGGGTGGCGTGCTTCGCCAGGCCCTTCGCGATGAGGTGCCGCCGATGCGGACGGAGCTTCTGCGCGGGCAGGAGCGGGACGAAAGGGACCCGGTTGTTCGCGAAGTCTTCCACGGTGGCCCCGGGGGCATAAGCGCCCTCGAGCGAGGCGGTGTCGGGGTAGTTGCCCTTGAAGTGATTCGTGTCGATCTCGACCTTCTCGATGTGTCCCGGCGCGCCCAGGCGCAGAATGACCCAGTCGTGTCCGGGGCCGCGCCTCCTCCGGGACTGCCAGCCCTCGTCCATGTTGGGGGCGCGGCCGGGCAGGAGGAGGTTGTTCTTCGCCCCGAAATGCTCGTCGCTCGCGAGCAGGGCGCGGCCGCCGTTCTCCATGGCGGCCAGATCGACCACACCCTTCTTCTTCGTCCAGTCCACCGCCACTTCGCCGTACACCCGCAACCGGGCCACGCCCCCGTCGGGGTAGATGTGGAAGCGGAGGTGAGTGACCGCGCGGTTGATCAGGATCGGGAAGCGATTGTGCCCATCCCCGGCCAGGGCCACGGGGCTCAAAATCGAACTCCAGGGCAGCTTGTCCGCGGTCTTTGGCGTCACCGCCCTGGCGGCATCGCAGGCCTCGATCGACGCTTTCTCCGGGAAGTTGCCGGTGAAGAATGAAGTGTCGATATCGACGCCGCGCACCACTCCCCGCCTCCCCAGCTCGATCACGCACCAGTCGTGGCCCGGGCCGCGCTTCCGCCGGGTCTCCCAGCCGTCCATCCACTTCCCGTTGGGCGTGAATTTGTCGGGCGCGGAAATCGGGGGCTCCGGCTTCAGCAGATTGTGACGGGACGCGAAGAACTCGTCGTTCGCGAACAGAACGCGGCCGCCGAACCGGGCGGAGGCAAGATCGACGAGGCTCGAGAAGTCTTCGCTCACAGGAGTTCTCCGTGGGGACGGCCAAAAGATCCGTGATCGTACACCTTGTGGCCCCCGGGCGTCCGTCTCCCTTGACCGCGGGCGTTAAGCTCCGTCCATGGCGAGACCCATCTCCTCCCCCACCCCCAAGGCCCGGGACGAGGCCTACATGCACCTGGCCCTTCGCGAGGCCTCGCGCGGAATGCGGACCGGCCAGGGCGGCCCCTTCGGGGCGTGCATCGTCAAGGACGGGGTCATCGTTACCGTCGCCCACAACCGGGTGCTGGTCTCGGGCAATCCCACCCAACACGCGGAGGTCGTGGCCATCGGCCGAGCCGCGAAAGAACTCGGCACCCACGTCCTCAAGGGTTGCACCATCTACTCCACCACCGAGCCCTGCCCCATGTGCTTCTCCGCGATCCACTGGGCCCAGATCGACCGGATCGTGTTCGGCACCGGCATCGCCGACGTGAAGCGGCTCGGCTTCAACGAACTCTCCATCTCGAACCGCACCCTGAAGCGCCTCGGCCGCAGCCGGGTGACCCTCGATCAGGCCTCGAAGCGCGAATGCAACGAGCTGCTGAAGTCCTGGGCCGCCCTGGAGACGAAGCGGACCTACTAGAACTCCCGGCGCGGCGCGGCCTGGGTTCCGGGCTCGATCCGGCCCGCCACGATCTCCGCCCGGTAGTAGTTCTCAGCCTTGACCGGCGACTGCGCGAGCCGCCGGATGAGGGCGATCTGTCCCAGATGCGTGAGGGCGTCGGCCACCGGCCCCTGGAACAGGCTGGCGGCGGGCGCTTTCAGCTCCGCGGGGTCGGCCAGACGGTCGTCGAAGCGGCGCAGCGCCGCGTAGAAGCGGAGGACCTCCTCCTCCCAGGGAAGAGGCGCTTCGTCCTTCCAGGCCTGCCTGCCGTCGGCGATGGACAACGCCCAGTCGAAGAGGTCTCCCATGTGGGCCAGGATCTGGCCCGCGCTCCGCGAAGCCTCGGAGGCCTGGAAAGCGGCGAAGCCCGGCGGCACGTCGAGGAGCACCTTGCGGGACCGATAGGCGAGGGTGGCCAGGGTGTGGCGGAGGAGCGTCCGTTCGTCGCCCGGCATCTCAGGCCTTCCTCCCTGCGAGAACCGACACCACCTCCAGGACCCTATCGATGTCTTTCGGAGAGACATAGATGTGAGCCGAAAGACGAACCCCTTTGTCGTCGCCCTGGGCGCGCACCCGGATCTTCTTCTCCCACAGCGCGTTCTGCAGGTCGCGCGCGGTCGTGCCCTCGACCCGGAAAGTGGTGATCGCGGAGGCAAGGCGCGGGTCGGCGGGGGACGAGAGGACGGCGCCCTTGATCTTCGCCAGGCCGTCGCGCAGGCGCTTGGTGAGAGCGAGATCCCAGCGCTCCACCCTGTCCATGCCATGCCGCTCGCCCAGGGCGAGCGCGGCCACGAGGCCGTCGATGAGGGCGGTGCTGCCCGTGCCGTACTGCATGAAGCGGAACGAGCCCTGCTCCTGGTTGTCCCACTGATAGCTCGCGAGCGTGGTCCAGAACTTCTCCTGCAGCGGGCGCCGGATGTAGAGGAGCCCGGTGCCCTTGGGCGCCATCAGCCATTTGTGCGGACTCGCGACATAGGCGTCGCAACCCAGTTCGCGCACGTTCACCCGGATCTGGCCCACCGCCTGGGCGCCGTCGATCAGGGACAGGGCGGAGCGCTCCCGCGCGAGGGCGATGAGGTCCGCCACGGGCATGAGGATCCCGAACTGCGAGGTGATGTGGCTGACCATGATGACCCGAGTCCGCGGGGTCGCGGCCGCGCGGAACATCGCCGCGATGCCCTCCGGCCCCCCGGAAGCCGCGGTCGCGAGCGGCAGGTCCTTGACCACGATGCCGCGCCGCTTCGCCATCAGCCGGAAGATCGAAACCGCGCCCCCGTGCTCCTGGTCGGTGGTGAGCACCTCGTCGCCCGCCTGCCAGTCGAGGCCGTTCCCGAGCGCGTTCATGCCCATGGTGGCGTTCTGGGTGATGGCGATCTCGTCCGGCGAAGCCCCCAGGAATCTCGCCGCGGTGGTGCGCGCGGCCATCAAGGGCTGATAGCCGGTGAGCGGCTCGCCATCGGCCTGGAAATAGGGCCAGTCGGGCAGCAGGGCCTCGGTGTTCCGGAGCCCGTTCACCATGGCGTCCATGACCTCGCGCGGGATGGCGCCGAGCGTCCCCGTATTGCAGTAGGTCACGTCGCGAGGGAAGAGCAGATCGCCGCGGAGTTTCGCGAACACATCGGCATCGCTCGCGGGGCCCGCGCCCTGAAGGGGCGCCGCCTGCGCCTCCCCGCCGCCCAGGACTCCGTGAAGGAGGGGAAGCGACGCCAGCGCTCCCAGAAAGTCTCGCCTGTTTTCCATGAGCCTCTTCTCCCTTGATGTGATCGGCGTCAGAATACGCGGTTTCGCCATGGTCACCGTCCTCATTCTGTTTTCCGCGATCCTGCACGCCTCCTGGAACGCCTTCGTGAAGAACGACGACGATCGCACCACGGCCATGGCCTGGATCATGGGGCTCGGGGGCCTCGCCACCCTGGCCGCACTCCCCTTCACCTCCTTCCCGAAGCCCGAGGTCTGGCCCTTCCTCATCGCAACCACGATCCTGCAGAACGTCTATTTCGCGTTCGTGATCCTCTCCTACCGGCACGGCGACCTCTCGCAGGCCTACCCGATCTCCCGGGGCGCCGCGGCCCTGTTCGCCGCCCTCGCCTCCTCGGCCCTGGGCCTCGACGTGCTCGTGCCGCGCGAATGGATGGGAATCTGCCTTTCGTCGGTCGGAATCGCCAGCCTCGCCTTCGCGGCCTCGGGTGCGGGAACCACGCTGCTGCGGTCGCTCGGTTACCCGCTGCTCTCCGGCGCCTTCACCGCCGCGTACTCGATCGTGGACGGCACCGGGGCCCGGACCGCGTCGAGCCCGCTCGAGTACGTCCTGTGGATGAACACCTGCGCCGCCCCTTTCCTGCCCGCGTACGTGCTCGCCACGCGGCGCGCCGAGATCGTGCGGGCGGGCTTCACCGGGATCGGGCCGAAGGTCGCGGCCGCGGTGGTGGCCATGGTGAGCTACGGCATCGCGGTGTGGGCGTTCTCCCAGGGCTCGATGGGCCGCATCGCCGTGCTTCGCGAGACCTCGGTGCTCTTCGCGGCGATCCTGGGTTCGGTGGTCCTGAAGGAACCCTTCGGCGGGAGGCGGATCTTCTCCGCCTGCCTGATCCTCGCCGGCTTCGCCCTCTGGCCTTGAGGTCCCAGACTCAGCCGAGTCGGCCGAGCAGATCCTGCAGGACGTCGCCGCAGTCGCCTTCCACCTTCAGGTGAGCGAGGTCGTCGGCCCGCGTCCTCCCGCGATTGACGAGGGCCACCTTCTTCCCCATCTCCGCGGCGGCCAGACAGAAACGGTAGCCGGAAAAGACCATGAGCGAGGATCCCACCACCAGCACG
>DAORUA010000228.1:0-6707 GCA_035432945.1 Vicinamibacteria bacterium
CCGACAAGTCGCGCGCCCGGGACCATCTCGCTCAGTGCGTCCCCTGCCGCGCGGAGTATTCCGACCTGAAGAGCGTCCGAAAAGCGCTCCAGGGCTGGGATCTCCCTGTCCCCGCACCCCTCCCGCAACCCCGGTCGAGCGGACGCTTTCTGGCGCCCGGCCTCGCGGCCGCGGCCGGACTCATCCTTGGCATCGGCCTGGCGCTCGCCGGTCGCAACGCCCTTGCCCCTGCCGCGTCGCCCGCATCCGCGGCGAGCAGCGCGCCCGCCGCAAACGTCCAGTTCGTTTCGTTCGACCAGCTCCAGGAGGTCTTGAAGACCCAGGAGAGCCGCCACCAGGCCGAGATCGCCGACCTCCGCCGTTCCCTCACCCTGGTTTCGGAATCGCCGGCCTCTTCGGGCACCCTCACCGCCGGAGCCTTGAAGAACGTCTCCAACCTCTCGCCCGCCACCATCGAACGGCTCCTCAAGGCCTCCGAAGAGCGGCAGGCCCGCATGTTCGAGGCACGCCTCGCCGGCCTCCGGACCGAGAGCGACCTCCAGCGCCAGTACGACATGGCGCAGATCGCGGCCGGACTCGCCTACATCGACTCCCGCACCGGCGCCGACGCCGCCCGGACGAGCGAACTGATGAAGAATCTCGTCCGCGTCACCGCCAAACCGCAGGACCGCTGAGTCCGTCGTAATCGGCCCATGCTGATTTCTCTCGCTCTCGCTCTCGCCCTTCTGGCCGAAGCGCCCCAGGCCGACCCCCGCGCCGACCTCCAGCGCTTCGCGGTTCGCCTCGAGCAGAGGATCGCCGCCGCCTGCCGGCCAGCCGAGCCGATGGTCTTCCTCTCCGGCCTTCCCGAGACGCGCTTCGTGTACCTCGACGGCATCGGCGCGGTCTTCCTCCTCCCGCCCCGGTCCCTCCCGAACCCGGTTCCCAGGGCCGACCAGGCCAAGCCCGAAATCTCGGTTTCAGGAGCCCCGAACGGACCCCAGGTCCTGGTGATGAAGAAGCGGCCGAACGACCTCACCGACCTCGAGGCCCGCATCCGCGAGACCCGCAAGGAGGCCGAGCGGATGAGAGCCCAGGCCGACGCGGCCTTCGCCGACGCGGAGAGGCAGCTCATGGCCGAACTCCGGCCGGGCCTCTCCGAGTCCACCACCACCGTCACCTTCCAGGGCCCCCTGTCCTTCTTCCTCGAAGACATGGCGGACGACACGCGGACGCCGGAGCAGGTCGAAAAGGACGTGAAGGACTCGCTCGTCGCCGCGATCCTGGAGGACGCATCCACGTTGAAGACGCTCCAGCCCGCCGACCAGATCTCGATTTCCGTCGAGCTCGTCTCGAGACCTCAGCCGTGGGTTCGCGTCCAGCCCGCCCGCACCGTCATCGTTCGCGCTCAGAAGTCCGATCTCGACGCATTCACCGCGGGGAAGCTCACGAAGGAAGACCTGCTCAAACGGGTGCAGACGAAGGCCTACTGACTCGCAGCAGGGCGGCCAGCGTCACGAGCCCGATCGACCCGTCGGTCGCGGCGAAGAGCAGGAACGACGACGGCGATCCGCGGAGGAAGTGATCTCCGATGAAGAGCGCCGATCCCAGGAGTTTCACGAACACCCCGGCGATCCAGAGGTAGCCCCGCCGCTCGTCCACGTCCTGGGCGCACCAGAAGTACCCAAGAGCCAGGGTCAGGGTGAACAGACCGTTGAGCTGCGCGTTCAGCACCGGCGTCGGCGGCGGCGCGCCGAAGAGGCGCGCGGTCAGCTCCGGCACGAAGAGCATGGGGACCGAGAGAGCGAGGTCATAAACCCCGCCGAGGACGGCCAGGGCTCGCAGGGAGGGAAACCTCATCGCCTACCTATACTATCCGCTCGACATGCGCCGCCGACCCGTGAAGCCTCTCCTTCTCCTGCTCGCGCTGGCCATGGCCCTTCAGGCCGCCTGCGGCAAACGCGCCGACCCGCTGCCGCCCTTCGTCAAGACACCCATGCCCCCGAGCGGACTCGATGTCTCGCAGGTCGGCGACGAGGTCGAGATCCGGATCCTGGCCCCCACGACCACCACCGAAAGACGCCCCCTGCCGGTGATCGAACTCGAATGGCTCCAGGGCCCGCCGACCGGCGATTTCACCAGGGCCGCGACCTCGCTCTTTCGCGAAGAGGTAGCCCCGGGCGAGCTGCGGATCAAGCGATTTCCTCGGCCCGCCACGGACGTTCGCTTCAGCGTGCGGGCGTTCGACGGGAAAGCGCGTTCTGCTCCCGCGGGTCTGGCGCTGTTCAAGCCGACGCCGGTCCCGTCGCCCCCCACGGGCCTCGAGGTCACCAACACCACCGCCGGAGTCGAACTCCGCTGGACCAACCCTCAAGGCGCCGAGCCCTGGCCCACGCCATCGGCGAGCCCGTCGCCCTCGCCGTCCCCGTTGACCGGCTTGCCCGGCCCCTCGCCGAGCCCAACCCCCACTCCGGCCCCGACTCCAACTCCGACGCCCTCGCCGACTCCCGCCCCCGAGCCAGCGGCGCAGCCCGTCGGCCCGGTGCCCCCGGGTGCGGCCACACCGACGCCCTCGCCCACCCCGGTTCCGACGCCCTCACCCACACCCCCCACCGGAATCCGCATCTTCCGAACCGACGGGGTTCCGCGGCTCGCGCGCGACCCGCTGCAGGCCTCCTCCTGGCTCGACCCCCTGCCCAGGCCCGGAGAGAAGCCCTGCTACGCCCTTCGCTACGCGACGTCATTCAAGCCCCTCGTGGAGAGCGCTTCCACCGAGCCCGTCTGCGCCGAGGTCAAGGACCTCGTGCCGCCGGAGCCGCCCGGCCGGCTGGTGGGCGACATCGGCGCCACCTTCGTCGAGCTTTCCTGGCTCGCCTCGCCTTCCCCCGACGTCGCCTTCTATCGCATCTACCGCGCGCTGGATACGGGCGCCAGAACGGCGGCCATCGAGACCCAGGGGACGGTCCTGCGCATCCGCGATCCCAACATGGCCCGCGGTCCGCGCTCCTACGACGTGGTGGCGGTGGACAAGGGCGGAAACGAGAGCGTCCCGACCGCCGCGATCAGGCTCCTCATCCCCTGAGGCGCAAGGCGGCGATATCATCCCTCCCCGCCTTCACCACCATGCCCCTTTACGAATACCGATGCAGCCGTTGCGATCTTCCCTTCGAGAAGTACGCCCGCACGTTCAACGAACGGCCCGAGTGTCCAGGCTGCGGCGCTTCGGAGGTGACCCGCACTCTTTCCACCTTCGCCGTCTCCACCGGCGGCAGCGGGAAGAGTTCCGCCTCGCCCGAGAGCTTCGGTGGTTGTGGTGAAGGCCCGCCCTGCGGCGCCGCGCGCTGCGGCCGTCTGGCCAACTAGCAAAGTGCAGGCATGACCGACCGCCTCGCCGTCCTCCGGGACAAAGTCCGCCGGGCCGAAGAAGGCGGCGGCGTCGAGCGCCGCGAGCGCCAGCACCGCGAAGGGCGCCTCACCGCGCGCGAGCGCGTGGAGATCCTCCTCGACGAGGGTTCGCTCGAGGAACTGGACAAGCTCGTCGAGCACCGCTGCACCGACTTCGGCATGGCCGAGCAGAAGATCCCGGGCGACGGCGTGATCTCCGGCTTCGGCCGCATCGACGGGCGCCTCGTCTTCGTGTTCGCGCAGGACTTCACCGTGTTCGGCGGAAGCCTGTCCGAGACCAACGCGCTCAAGATCTGCAAGGTCATGGACCTCGCCATGAAGATGGGGGCCCCGGTGATCGGCCTCAACGACTCGGGCGGCGCGCGCATCCAGGAAGGGGTGGCCTCCCTGGGCGGCTACGCCGATATCTTCCTGCGCAACACCCTGGCTTCCGGCGTCATCCCGCAGATTTCCGCCATCCTCGGCCCCTGCGCGGGGGGCGCCGTCTACTCGCCCGCCATCACCGATTTCAATCTGATGGTGAAGGACACGTCGTACATGTTCGTGACCGGGCCCGACGTCATCAAGACCGTCACCCACGAGGAAGTCACCAAGGAAGACCTGGGCGGGGCCATGACCCACAACGCCCGCTCCGGCGTCGCCCACTTCGCGACCGACGACGATCGCGCCTGCCTTCTCCTCATCCGGGACCTGATGTCGTACCTGCCCTCGAACAACCTCGAGGAAGCGCCGCTCCACGCGACCACGGACCCGAGCGACCGCGAAGACCCGAGTCTCGACAGCCTCATCCCCGAGGACCCGAGCAAGCCGTACGACATGAAGAAGCTCATCGCCGCGGTGGTGGACGACGGGCGATTCCTCGAGGTGCACGAGCACTACGCTGCGAACATCGTGGTCGGGTTCGCGCGCTTCGCGGGCAAGAGCGTCGGCATCGTGGCGAATCAGCCCGCGGTCCTCGCCGGCTGCCTCGACATCGATGCCTCGGTCAAGGCCGCTCGCTTCGTGAGGTTCTGCGACGCCTTCAACATCCCCCTCGTCACCTTCGAAGACGTGCCCGGCTTCCTGCCCGGCACGTCGCAGGAGTACGGGGGCATCATCCGCCACGGCGCGAAACTCCTGTATGCCTACGCCGAGGCCACGGTCCCGAAGATCACGGTGATCACGCGCAAGGCCTACGGGGGCGCCTATTGCGTGATGTCTTCCAAGCACATCCGCACCGACTTGAACTTCGCCTATCCCATGGCCGAGATCGCGGTCATGGGTCCGGAGGGCGCGGTGAACGTGCTGTACCGCCGCGAACTCGCGGCGGCCGAGGACGCGATCGCCATGCGCCTCGCCAAGGTCTCGGAGTTCAAGGAGAAGTTCGCGAACCCCTACGTGGCCGCCGATCGCGGCTTCATCGACGACGTCATCGAACCGCGGCACACGCGCCGCCGGATCATCGCCGGCCTGGAGATGACGAAGACGAAGCGGGACAAGAATCCGCCGAAGAAGCACGGAAACATACCCTTGTAGAGCTGGGGGGCCGCAGAATCCTTCTCGTTACCATGCTCTGCCCCCCAAACCCCCGTCGCTTCGGCCGAAGTGAATTCGGCCTTCGCTTCAGTTGATGACCGTTTCCCTTCGCTGCACCGTCCGGGGATGTGGAGAACCGCTCCACCCCGAGGGTGCGCGATGGATCTGCGCGCGGAACCACTCGTTCGACCGGCATCGAACCGGGTCGCTGAATCTCCTTCAGCCCCAGGACCGGCGATCGAAGCATCCGGGCGATTCGCGCGAAGCCGCCCAGGCCCGCCGCCGGCTCGCGGGGATCGGTCTTGCGGACGCGGTGTACCGCGCGTTCGAGCACGCCATCGGTTCAAGGTTGCGAGGAGGCGCGGGCATCCTTCTGGACGTCGGTTGCGGTGAAGGGGCGTTCCTTCGTCATGCCGCGGGGATCTCCGGCCTCGAGCGCCACGGCGTCGACATCTCCGGGCCGTCGATCGAACTGGCGGCGAAGGCGTCGCCCGATGTCCTCTTTGTAGTGGCCAACGCCGACCGCTTCCTGCCCTACGCCGACCAGACCTTCGACTTCGTGACCTCCATCGACGCCCGGGTGAACGCCCCTGAGTTCGAACGGGTTCTCCGCAAGGGCGGCCTGATCCTCGTCGCCGTGCCCGCCCCCGACGACCTGATCGAACTCCGCGAGCACGTCCAGGGCAGCAAGGTCGAAAAGTCGCGAGCCACGAGGATCGAGGAGGAGCTGGGAAAGTCGCTGAGCCTCACCGACCGGACCACGGTTCGCGACTCCCGCACCTTCGACCCCTCCGTCCTGCGCGATCTCCTGACCGTCACCTACCGCGGCTTCCGCCAAAGCGAACGCGCCGCGGTGGATTCGCTAGGCGCGATGACGGTCACGCTTTCTCACGAGGTTCTCGCGTTCGAACACCGCTAGGCGGGGTTGGTAGTGGGGGGAGGGGGTTGCTTCGTCACAGTACCGAAACGAATGGCTCCTCGCAATGACGTGAGGGGATACAGCACGGCTGCACGACCTTGGTAGTGGGGTGCGCGGCATGGGGGTGCGCACTGTCGGTTCGCCGTACCCGCACACGGCGGTACCAGCTACCAACCCCGTGCTGTCCGTCTGCACCGCACTACGTCATTGCGAGGAGCCAATCCGTTTCGCAGTGCGACGAAGCAACCCCCTCCCCCCACTACCCTCACCGCAGGGCACCCTCCAGCGCAGTCGCCGCGTCGGTCTTGCTGTCGCGGTACTTCACGATCACCGCGGTGGCGAGTTGCAGGCCGCGGGTCTCCGCGAACGGGCCTTTCGCGGGCCGGGATCCGGGAACCACCACCGCATCCTCCGGAACCTCGCGCACCCACTCGCGCTCGTGAACGAGGTCGTGGATCACTGTCGACGCGGTGAGCACGACACCGCTCGCGAGAACCGCGCGGCGCCGCACGCGCACGCCTTCGAAGACGCCCACCAGGCCGCCCACGAACGCGTCGTCCTCGACGATGACGGGACGGGCGCCCGCGGGCTCGAGCACGCCGCCTATCTGCGCGGCCGCGGAGAGATGCACGCGCCTGCCGATCTGCGCGCACGAGCCCACCAGGGCGTGCGAGTCCACCATCGTGCCTTCATCGACATAGGCTCCCATGTTGATGAACGCCGGCGGCATCACGGTGACACCGGACGCCACGAACGAACCGCGCCGCACACTCGAACCGCCCGGCACCATCCGCACCCCGGCCTCCAGAGAGAGAACGCGAGGCGGGAAAGCGGTCTTGTCGATGAACGGAAAGCCGGGACCTGAAAGCTCCACCATCTTCGTGGCCCG
>DAORUA010000229.1:0-6655 GCA_035432945.1 Vicinamibacteria bacterium
CCGGTCAGGGCTCGCAGGCGGTCGGCATGGGCAAGTCCCTCTTTGAGACCATTGAAGTGTCGAAGGCGGTGTTCGCCGCCGCGGATCGGGCCCTCGGGTCGTCTCTCTCCGGACTCTGCTTTCACGGGCCCGAGGACGAACTCAAGCTCACCGAGAACACCCAGCCCGCGCTCCTCACCACCAGCATCGCCGCCCTGCGGGCCCTGGAAGCGCGCGGGATCGGGGCGGAAGGCGTCGCCGGGCACAGTCTGGGCGAATACTCGGCCCTGGTGGCCGCGCAGGCCCTGAAATTCGACGACGCGGTTCGCACGGTTCGACTCCGCGGCCGATACATGCAGGAAGCGGTACCGGTGGGCAAAGGCGCCATGGCCGCCATCCTGATGCTCGACGCTGCGAAGGTGGAAGAGGCCTGCCGGGAGGCGGCCCAGGGCGAGGTCGTCTCTCCCGCGAATCTCAACTGTCCAGGGCAGATCGTGATCGCCGGGGATGCGGCCGCGGTCGATCGCGCCATCGCCGCCTGCACCGCCCGGGGGGCGAAGCGCGCGATCAAGCTCGCGGTATCCGCACCCTTCCATTGCGGCCTGATGAAGCCCGCGGAAGTTCGTCTCCAGGCCGACTTGCAGAGCCTCCCGTTCGGGCCTGCCTCGATTCCCGTCTATCGCAATGTGGATGGCGCGCCGCAGACCGCGGCCGAGGCTCTTCGCGACGGTCTCGTCCGCCAGGTGTCGTTGCCCGTCCAGTGGCAGAAGACCCTCGAAACCATGGCCGCGGACGGTTTCGACACTTTCATAGAGGTGGGTTCGGGGACGGTGGTGTCCGGCCTCGTGAAGAAGACGGTCAAGGGCGCGCGCGTTCTGAACATAGAAGATTCCGCCTCCCTCGAAAAGACCCTTCAGGCCCTCCAGGAGACTTAGAACCCCTTGAACCTCAGAGCAGACGGAAAGATCGCGATCGTCACCGGCGCCTCCCGCGGCATCGGCCGGGGGATCGCCCTCGCCCTCGCGGAGGCGGGCGCCACCGTGGTCTGCGCGGCGCGTGACCTCGCGAAGCTCGAGGCGGTGGTGGCGGAGATCGCGGCGGCGGGCGGGAAGGCGAATGCCCATGTGGTCGATGTGAGCTCGCGCGAGTCGATCGAGGCGCTCATCGCGGCGACGATCACCGCGCACGGACGCATCGACGTCCTGGTGAACAACGCCGGCATCACCCGGGACACCCTCCTCCTCCGCATGAAGCCCGCGGACTGGGACGACGTCATGGCCACGAACCTCACCAGCGTCTTCATCTCCACCCAGGCGGTCATGAAGCCCATGCTCAAGCAGCGCGCGGGGTCGATCATCAACATCGGCTCGGTGGTGGGGCTCACCGGCAACGCGGGCCAGGCGAACTACGCCGCGGCCAAGGCCGGGCTCATCGGGTTCTCGAAGTCGGTGGCCCGCGAAGTGGCCTCCCGCGGCATTCGGGTCAACGTCGTGACCCCGGGCTTTATCGAGACGGACATGACCGCCGCCATGCCCGAGGCCGCGAAGCAGGCCATGCTCGCGACCGTCCCCCTCGGCCGGACCGGAACGCCCGCGGACATCGCGGGCCTCGTCGTCTATCTCGCCTCGGACGCTTCGGCCTATGTGACCGGCCAGACCGTCTCGGTGGATGGCGGCTTCCATATGTAGAATCCGCAGGAACCACGTTCCTGTGCGATCGTTAAGGACCGCACCGCTTGGGGTCAGGCACCCTGAAGCTTCTGGATATAGTAGAAAACAAGAGGAAAAAAATGGAATCGCTTGAAGCCCGCGTCAAAAAGATCATCGTCGAGCAGCTGTCGGTCGAAGAGGATGCGGTGAAGTCGGAAGCCAAGTTTGTCGACGATCTGGGCGCCGATAGCCTCGACATCGTGGAACTGGTCATGGCGCTCGAAGAGGAGTTCAAGATCGAGATCCCCGACGAGGACGCCGAGAAGATCAGCAACGTTCAGAGCGCCGTCGACTACATCACCAAGCACGCCAAGAAGTAGCCTTCCCGCCTGAACCCTCAGGCAACAGGCTAAAGCTATGAGAAGAGTTGTCGTCACGGGCCTCGGCGTCGTTTCGCCCCTTGGATTGGGAGCGGAACCGACGTGGGAGGGACTCCTGGCCGGGCGGTCGGGTGCGGGTCCCATCACGCTGTTCGACTGCTCGAGGCACACCACGAAATTCGCCTGCGAGGTGAAGAACTTCGATCCGCACGTGTTCTCCGACAAGAAGGAAGCGCGGAAGATGGATCGCTTCATCCAGCTCGGGGTGGCCGCGACCGAGTACGCGATCAAGGATTCGAACCTCACCTTCACGCGCGAGGAATCGGAGAGGGTGGGCGTCTTCATCGGCAGCGGCATCGGCGGTTTCGCGACCATCGAGCGCGAGCACGCGGAGATGCTCTCCGGCGGCCCGCGCCGGATCTCGCCCTTCTTCATCCCTTCGGCCATCATCAATCTCGCGGCGGGCTGGGTGACCATCCGCACCGGCGCCCGCGGGCCGTCGTCGGCCACCGCCACCGCGTGCACGTCGAGCGCGCACTCCATCGGCGACGCCTTCCGCGTGATCCAGCGGGGCGAGGCGGACGTCATGATCGCGGGCGGCAGCGAAGCCGCGATCACCGGCCTCGGGGTCGGCGGCTTCAACGCCATGCGCGCCCTCTCCACCCGAAACGACGCGCCCGAGAAAGCCTCGCGGCCTTTCGACAAGGATCGCGACGGTTTCGTCATCGGCGAGGGCTCGGGAATCCTCATCCTCGAGGAACTGGAACGGGCGAAGGCGCGCGGCGCCAAGATCTACTGCGAACTCGTGGGCTACGCCATGACCTCCGACGCGCATCACATCACCGCGCCCTGCGAGGACGGCGATGGGGCGGCCCGGGTCATGGCCAAGGCCATCAAGGACGCGGGCATCCGCCCCGACCAGGTGGCCTACGTGAATGCGCACGGCACCTCCACCCCGGTGGGCGACCAGATCGAGGTGATCGCGCTCAAGACCGTCTTCGGCGAGCACGCGAAGAAGCTGGTGGTGGGCTCGACCAAGTCCATGACCGGGCACCTGCTCGGCGCCGCGGGCGGCCTCGAGGCCTCCATCACCGCCCTCGCCATCCGCGATCAGAAGGTTCCTCCGACGATCAACATCGAATCTCAGGACCCCGAGTGCGACATCGACGCCGCGCGGGAAGGGGCGAGGTCGCTCGCGATCGAGTATGCGTTGTCGAACTCGTTCGGTTTCGGCGGAACCAACGGGGCCCTGGTGTTCAAGCGTTACGCGGCCTGAAGCACCGCGTCCAAAAAGTTCCAGATTTCTTCTCTTGGGCCGCCGCGGCCGTCGCGTGAGGGCCGGGCGTCCTCGAGAGTTCACCTAAGGAAGCCCTCATGAAGATCATCGTTTGCGTGAAGGTGGTGCCCGACACCGCCTCGCGCCTCAAGGTCGCGGACGACGGAAAGCAGATCGTCCAGACCGACCTCACCTGGATCATCTCGCCGTATGACGAGTACGCGATCGAAGAGGGTCTGAAGCTGCGCGAGAAGTTCACGGGCGAGGTCATTCTCCTCTCCGTGGGACCGGACCGCGTGGTCGCGGGCCTGCGCAACGGCCTGGCCATGGGCGCCGACTCCGCGCATCAGATCCACGACCCGGCCTTTGAGAACCTCGACGCGGCCGGGCGGGCCACCGTGCTCGCGGCGGCCATCCGCCATCTCGGCGGGGCGGACCTGATCCTGTGCGGCCATCAGGGCTCGGGCGAAGACGATGCCCAGACCGCGGGTCTGCTGGCCGGGGCGCTCGACCTGCCCGCGGTCTCCATGGCCATCAAGCTGGAAATCGACGGCACGGCCGCGGTGGTCGAGCGCGAAGTCGAAGGCGGCATCGAGGTCTGGGACGTCACCCTGCCCGCGGTGATCACCACCCAGAAGGGTCTCAACACACCGCGCTACGCCGGGCTCAAGGGCATCATGGCCGCGAAGAAGAAGCCCATGGGCACGCTCGATGCCGCGGCCCTCGGGGTTTCGAAAGACGCCCTCGCCGGCAAGACCGAGCGGCGGACCATGGCGCCTCCCGCCGATCGGCCTCCGGTGAAACTCATCCAGGGCGATCCGGCGACCCAGGCGAAGGAACTCATCCGTCTCCTCCACGAAGAAGCGAAGGTCATCTAATCATGTCCAACACCATTCTGACGTTCGCGGAAATCCGGGGCGGAGCGCTCCGCCGCCCCTCTCTCGAAGCGGTCTCGGAAGCGCGCCGGCTCGCCGACGCCTCCGCGGGCAAGGTCGTGAGCGTGCTCGTGGGCGAGGCCAACGACGCCACGGTGAAGACCCTGGGCTCGCATGGGGCCGACAAGGTCATCCGGTTCGCGGGCGCGGCTTTCTCCTCCTATTCATCGGAGTCGTACGCCCGCGCGGTCGCGAAGGCGGTGGAAAGCGAGAGCCCGTCCGCGGTCTTCATTCCCTACACCGCGATGGGGAAGGATCTCGCTCCGCGCGTGGCCTTCCTGACCGGCGGCGGTCTCGTTTCCGACTGCTCGTCGTTCACCCGCGAGGGCGATCGACTGGTCGCGACGCGCGCCCAGTACTCCGGAAAGATGATCTCGACCTTCGCTTGGACGAGCCCGCTGCAGATCGCGACCCTGCGACCGAATGTCTTCGCCCTGACCGCGCCGGTCGAGGGACGGGCCTGCGAGGTGGCGCAGGCGGAGGTCGATGCCACGACCCGCGCCCGCGTTCGCGAGTTCCGCGCCAAGGATTCCGGCAAGAAGGAACTGGTCGAGGCGCAGGTCATCGTCTCGGGCGGCCGCGGGGTCAAGGCGGCTGAGCACTTCAAGCTGATCGAAGATCTGGGCGAAGCCATGGGCGCCGCGATCGGGGCCTCTCGCGCCATTGTGGACGACGGTTGGGTCTCCCACTCGTTCCAGGTGGGCCAGACCGGCAAGACGGTGTCGCCGACCCTGTACATCGCCTGCGGCATCTCGGGTGCTATCCAGCATCTCGCCGGGATGTACTCGTCGCGGGTGATCGTGGCCATCAACAAGGACCCCGAGGCGCCCATCTTCAAGGCCGCGAACTACGGGATCGTGGGCGACTTGTTCGAGGTTCTGCCCGCGCTCACCGCGGAGGCGAAGGCGCACTTCGCGTCGCGCGGGTAAGCCCCCGCGGGGCCTTCAGCCCCGGGCCTCGGCGCACTCGAAGACGAACGTGGTCCGGCCCACCCGGACCTGATCGCCGTTTCGGAGAACGGCATCGTCGGTCTGGCGCCCGTTGACCCAGGTCTTGTTGGTCGACCCGAGATCGATCAGGCGGAACGTGGAGTCATGGCGTTCCAGGCGGCAGTGTTCCGCGGAGACCGGGTCCTCGGGCAGCACGATGTCGTTGTCGAGGGCGCGCCCGATGCGCACGACCGGCGCGTTCAGGACGATGACCCGGCTGGCCCAGGCGGGTGCCGAGGTCTCGCGCAGGCGGGGCGCGCCGCGATCCACCGCGTCCTGCGCGGACAGGGCGGCCGCCGAGGCGCCGGGAGTCACGAAGAAAACCGAACCCGAGCCCGATCCCGGCTCGGGGATGGCGCGCATCTTCTGGGTCGCCTTGTCCGGCCGGAAGAGCCGCAGCCTCCGCACCACGAGCGCCACCAGGCCGGCGAGAATGAAGAGTCCCGCGATGGCCGCGCCGATGGCCAGGATTGTGGACCCCATGCGGCGCATTCTGGCACGTGCCGGATGTGATTGAATGAGCCCGCCATGACTGATGAACGCGACACCCTCGAAACCGACGTCCTGATCGTGGGCGGCGGCCCGGCCGGACTCGCGGCGGCCATACGACTCAAGGACCTCCTCGCCGAGCGGGCGAAGCGTCCGGGGGTAAAGCCGCTCGAACCGTCCATCATGGTGATCGAGAAGGCGGCCGAGTTCGGGGCCCACTCGATCTCGGGCGGCGTCCTCGATCCCTCCTCGCTTCGGGAGCTGATCCCCGACTTCGAGAGCCGCGCGCCCCTCGCGGCCAAGGTCACGAAGGACTGCGTCGAGTACCTGTTCGAGGAGTCGAAGTTCCGGCTGCCCATCACGCCGGCTCCGCTCCAGAATCACGGCAACTACGTGATCAGCCTCAGCAACCTCGTGAAGTGGCTCGCCACGGAGGCGGAGAAGCGGGGCGTCGACTGCATGCCCGGTTTCCCCGCGGCGTCGTTGCTCTGGGACGGCGATCGCGTGGTGGGCGTACGCACCGGCGACAAGGGCATCGACAAGCACGGAAAGAAGAAGGGCAACTACGAGGCGGGCGTCGACATCCGCGCGAAGATCACCATTCTCGCGGAGGGCGCGCGGGGGAGCCTCACCAAGACCGCGGTGGCGAAGCTCAAGCTGGACGCCGGCAAATTCCCGATGGTCTACACGCTGGGCATCAAGGAACTATGGGAGGTTCCGAAGGGTCGCATCCAGAAGGGCGAGGTCATCCACACCATGGGTGAGCCGCTCGGGTGGGAGACCTTCGGCGGCGGTTTCATCTACGGCCTCTCGGACACCGAGATCTCGGTCGGCCTCGTCATCGGCCTCGACTACCGCGACCCCTTCCTCGATCCGCACGCTCTGTTCCAGAAGCTGAAGACGCACCCGCGCGTGGCCGAGCTGCTCCAGGGCGGGAAGCTGATCAAGTACGGGGCCC
>DAORUA010000230.1:0-6561 GCA_035432945.1 Vicinamibacteria bacterium
GATCGCGTGGCCATGAACGAGATCGACCTCGTGACCCGGGGCGGCATCGTGGTGTTCCGGAACACGGTGGCGAGACTCGAACCGCCCGCTCACTTCGCCTGGGTCGACGACCTGGTGAGGCGCGGAGCCATCGAGGCGCCGCGCCGCCACCAGGAACGGCTGCTTCGGGAGATCGCCGAACTGCCCAACGGCATGGAGATCGATCTCCCCGAGGATCTGGGCATCGACCGCGTGGTGGGAATGCCCGCGCCTCTGGTGCGCTTGAAGCGCCTGCCCAAGGTGGGCGACGAGATGGATGTTCCGCTCGAGCTGCTCTACGAGTACGGTGGAGAACTGATCGAGGCGGCCTCCCAGCGCAAGGGCGTGCTCGATCACACCGGCAAGCGCATCATCGTGCGCAACCAGGGCCTCGAGCAGGAGCTGCGCGGGAAACTGCTCGACCTGGGCGTCTCCGTGTCCCGGGACGGCAAGGGCTTCTTCATCGAGAGCCGGGATGTGGCCGCCCTCCTGCCCAAGCTCGGTGACGCGGGCTTCCGGGTCCTCCTTCGCGAGCGCGAACTGAAGCGCGATCAGGGCCTGCGTTTCCGGGTGTCGTCCGGGGTCGACTGGTTCGACCTCAAGGGCGGTCTCGACTTCGGTCACGAGGTGGTGCCCTGGCCCGCGCTCCTCAAGGCCCTTCGCCGGGGCGAGACCGTGCTGACCCTCGCCGACGGCTCGCAGGGCCTGATCCCCGAGCGGCTGGTCGCGCGGTACGGGCGCCTGGTGCGGCTGGGCGAGGAGGAGGAAGACGGCATTCGCTTCGCCAAGAGCCAGGTGGCACTGCTCGAGGCCATCCTCGCCGGCGAGACCGATGTCGAGCTCGACATCGCCTTCCGGACCGCGCGGGAGGCGCTCAAGAATTTCGAGCGCATCGAACCGCGGACCGAGCCCGAGACTTTCAAGGGGACCCTGCGTCCCTATCAGCGCGAAGGCCTCGGCTGGATGCACTTCCTCCAGGACTTCGGCTTCGGCGGCTGTCTCGCCGACGACATGGGTCTCGGGAAGACCATTCAGGTGCTGGCCCTGCTCGAGGATCGCCGCCTGAGGCGCCTCGCCGGGGAGAAGATCGCGCCGTCCCTGGTGGTGGTCCCGCGCTCCCTCGTTTTCAACTGGAAACAGGAAGCCGCGCGCTTCACCCCCCTGTTGAAGGTCAAGGACCACACGAGCGCCCTGCGCTCGCACGGCCCTTTCGACGAGTGGGACGTGGTCCTCTCGACCTACGGCACCCTGCGCTCCGACGTCATGCGCTGGCAGGGCACCACGTTCGACTACGCCATCCTCGACGAAGCGCAGGCGATCAAGAACGCGACCACCGAATCCGCGCGCGCGGCGCGCCTGATCCGTTCCAAGCATCGCCTCGCCCTTTCCGGCACGCCGGTCGAGAACCGGATGTCCGAGCTGATCTCCATCTTCTCCTTCCTGAATCCGAGCCTCGCCGCGGGCTCGGTCGCCCTGGCCGAGCTCGCGAGCGACAAGGCCACCGGTCCCGAACGTGAGGTCCTCGCGCGCGGCCTGAGGCCCTACGTGCTGCGCCGCCGCAAGGAGGACGTGCTCCCCGACCTGCCCCCCAAGTTCGAGGAGACCCTCTACTGCGAGCTCGGGGTGGAGCAGCGCAAGCTCTACGAGGAGATGAAGGAGCACTACCGCTTCCGGATCACCGCCCTGCTCGAAACCCAGGGGCTCTCGAAGAGCCGCATCCAGGTGCTCGAGGCCCTGCTGCGTCTGCGGCAGGTGGCCTGCAGCCCCGGCCTCATCGACGCGAACCGGAAGGACTTCAAGGACGCCAAGGTCGAAGCCCTTCTGCCGCGTCTTCAGGAAGTGGCGGCGGAGGGACACAAGGCGCTCGTGTTCTCCCAGTTCACGTCCTATCTGGCCCTGCTGCGTCCGCGGGTCGAGGAGCTCGGCCTCAATCACGTCTATCTCGACGGCGCCACCCGCGACCGCAAGACCGTGGTCGAGCAGTTCGAATCCGACCCGAAGACGTCCCTCTTCCTCATCAGCCTCAAGGCCGGCGGCCTCGGCTTGAACCTCACCGCCGCGGATTACGTCTTCATCCTCGATCCCTGGTGGAACCCGGCGGTCGAGATGCAGGCGATCGCCCGCGCCCACCGCATCGGCCAGACCAAGCCGGTGTTCGCGTACCGCATGGTGGCCAAGGACACCGTGGAAGAGAAGGTCCTCGAACTGCAGGAAAAGAAGCGCGAGCTGGTCGAAACCCTGCTCGGCGAGGACAAGGGCTCGATCGCCTCCCTCAAGCGCGAAGACATCGAGCTGCTGCTCTCGTAGCCCCGCGAGTCGGGTGCCCCCCAGTCAAGCCCGCACAGCGAGAAGTAGTTAGGTCGTCATTGCGAGGAGGGAGCCGAAGGCGACCGACGCGGCAACCCCCCCGAGCCACTACCAAGCCTGGTAGTGGTGGGCGGGGGTTGCTTCGTCGCTTCGCACTTCGATGGGCTCCTCGCAATGACGACCCAACTACCTCCCGCTGCACGAACTTTTCTGGGGGGTACTAGGCCATCTTCGGGATGCGGAGTCTGGCGTCCTTGAGATTCCCGATGACGGCGAGGGTCTGCTTGCGGCTGAAGATCTCGCGGGCGAGCTTGGTCACGTCGCTGCTGGTGACCGCGTCGATCGATTTGAGGGTCTCGTCGGGCGACACCGTGCGCTGGAAGTAGATCTCGTTTCGCGCGAGGTTGCTCATGCGCGAGCCCGTGCCCTCGAGCGAGAGCATCAGACCGCCCTTCAGGTTGTCCTTGGCGCGCTGCAGCTCATCCTCGGGAACCGCCTTGTCGAGCAGCCCCTTCACTTCGTCGGTGATGAGAGACAAGACGGTGTCCACGCGGTCCTTCGACGTCGCCGCATAGATCGAGAGGCGGCCCGTGTCCATGAAGCCGGAGAGGCCCGCGGAGATTGAATAGACGAGGCCGCGCTTCTCGCGAACGTTCTGGAAGAGGCGTGAGGAGATGCTCCCCCCGAGGACCGTGCCCAGCACGTGGCCGGTGAAGCGGTCCGCGTGGGTCGAGGAGGGGCCCAGGGCGCCGAGGCAGAGGTGGGTCTGGGCCAGGGTCTTTTTGTGCTTCGTGATCAGGCCGTGGTGGGTGAGCGGTCGCGTGCTCCGGGCCCGCGCGCGCCCGTTGGGGATGGCGCTGAAGAGCCGGGTGGCGAGTTCGACCGCCCGCTTTTCGGTGATGCGCCCGGCGATGGAGAGGACCAGGTTCGACGGAACGTAGACCTTCTTGAAGAAGCGCCGGACGTCCTCCTGCTGGTAGCCCTTGAGCGCCTTCCGGGTTCCGAGGATGGGCCGCCCGATGGGGTGGTCGGGCCACAGCTTCTGCGCGAACATCTCGCCGAGGATGTCGTCGGGGGTGTCGTCCACCATGGCGAACTCTTCGAGGATGACCGTCTTCTCCTTGGCGAGATCCGACTTGTCGAAGCGCGGGTGAACCAGGATGTCCGCGAGGATCTCCGCCGAATGGTCGACGTGGGTGTCGAGGACGCGGAGGTGGAAGGCCGCGTACTCCTTCGAGGTGAAGGCGTCCATGTGCCCGCCCATGGCGTCCACGTCCATGGCGATCTGCTCGGCGCTCCGCGACGCCGTGCCCTTGAAGACCAGGTGCTCGATGAAATGGGCGAGACCCCGCTCGGTGTCGTTCTCGTGCCGCGATCCGCGGCGCACGAACACGCCGATCGCCACCGAATGGACCTGGGCGAGGGGCTCGACCAGAAGCGTCAAACCGTTCTCGAAGACGTGCCGCGTGACGCTCATAACCCCACAGCATACTGTCGCAGTATGGCCGGAGTTTGGTGACCTCGGCAGCGTTGGAAGGCCGCGTCACGCGCTGGGCCGGGGGGCCAGGGGGGTCCGGGGGGAGCAGAGCGCTGGCACTCCGTTCGGATTCTTGCGGCTCCCCCCGGATAAATGAGCGAGGGGTCGCCCGGCGAGCGAGCGTCAGCGAGCGCAGCGACGCGACCCCGAGCGGACGACCACGGCTTGATACCAGCCCAAGGGTACGATTGGTCTTCGATGATCACGGTCGATGAGGCGCAGGCTGCAGTTTGGGGACGCGTTACGACGCTGGATGCCGAGGCCGTGCCCCTCGAGGCCGCCCGGTCGCGCATCCTGCGGGCGAACGTGCTCTGCGATCGCGACCTTCCTCCCTTCAATCGCGCGGCCATGGACGGCTTCGCGGTGCGATCGGCGGACGCGCCGGTCATCGGAGCGAGACTCCGGGTCGTGGGCGAGATCCGGGCGGGAGTCTGCCCCGATCGGGCGGTCGGCGAGCGCGAGGCCATGCGCATCATGACCGGCGCCCCGGTGCCCGAAGGCGCCGACGCCGTCATCCAGGTCGAGCGCACGAAGATGGTCGAGGGAACCGCGGCGGGGGAGGCCGAGGTCCTTCTCGAGACCGCCCTGACCGCGGGACAGAACATCGTGCCCCGCGGTTCGGAAGCGAAGGCCGGCGCGGTTCTCCTGCGGGAAGGAGTGCGCATCGGGGCAGCCCACCTCGCTGTGCTCGCCTCGGTGGGGCAGATCGAGCCCCGGGTCTCCCGCCGCCCCCGCGTCGCCGTGATCGTGACCGGCGACGAGGTCGTCGACCCGAGGACTCGCCCGAGCGCCGCGCAGATTCGCAACGCCAACGGCCCCGCTCTCCTGGCCGCGGTCCACGAGGCGGGCGGCGTGGCCTCGGACTTCGGGATCGTGTCCGACGACCCGGACAAGACCCGCGACGCCATCGCGCGCGCGCTCCACGGAGGCCATGACGCCCTCGTTCTCTCGGGCGGCGTGTCCGCGGGCGACTTCGATTTCGTGGAGGCGGCGCTTGGAGAACTCGGAGTGACTCTTCACGTCACCGCGGTTCGAGTGAAGCCGGGCGCGCCTTTCGTCTTCGGCACGAAGGGCGCCACCCTGGTGTTCGGCCTGCCCGGCAACCCCGTCTCGGCCCAGGTGACTTTCGAGCTGTTCGCCCGCCCGGCCCTGCTCAAGATGCAGGCCGCGCGCGCGTTCCTCCGGCCCGGGTTCGAGGCGGTCCTCGACGGACCCCTCTCCAATCGGTCGAACCGCAGGAACTATCTGCCCGTGCAGGTGAGCCGGGGCCCGGACGGATTGCACGCCCAGCCCATTCGCACCCAGGGCTCGGGCGATACCGTTGCCCATTCGCTCGCCAACGCCCTCGCCTTCCTCGAACCCGATCGAACCGGGGCCGCGGCCGGCGACCGCGTGCCTCTCTACCCGCTCTCATCCTTTCTCGAGGTCTAACCCATGCCCACTCCACGCGCCCGGAAACCTGCCCCGAAGGCCGCCCTCAAAGCCACCCCCAAACTCTCCCACGTCGGAAGGAACTCCCGCGCGCGGATGGTCGACGTCACCGACAAGGCCGAGACCGTGCGCGAGGCCAGGGCCTCGGGCCGCATCACCATCTCGAAGGCGGCCATGGCGCTGGTGCGCGAGCACAGCCTGGAGAAGGGACCGGTCACCGCGGTGGCGCGCTTCGCGGGAATCCAGGCGGCCAAGCGCACCTCGGACGCGATTCCCATGTGCCATCCCCTGCTCCTCTCGCAGGTCGACGTCGTGATCATTCCGCGGCCCTTCGGCTTCGAGATCACCGCGACCGTGAAGACGAAGGGCCAGACCGGCGCGGAGATGGAGGCGCTTCACGCCGTCTCGGTCGCGGCCCTCACCATCTACGACATGGTCAAGGCCGCGGACAAGAAGATGGTGATCGGAGACATCCGGCTGGAGTCGAAGACCGGAGGCAAGAGCGGTGATTTTCAGAGGTAAGGCCTTCGCGGCCGCCGCGCTGTTCGCGGCCGCGCTCGCTTTCGCCCAGCCCCTGGCGCTCCCGCGCAAGCCCTCGCCCGCGGTCGAGGCCATGGTCGGGGAATACGGCGAGGGCAAAGCCCGGCTGGTTGTCCGCGAGATGAACGGCGCGCTCGAAGTCAGCGCCGATGGAACCGCCTTCGAGCCGGCGCGGGACCTTGGGGGCGACCGGTACGCCACCGCGCGACTGGGCGAATTCCGGGTCGATCGCGGCGTTCCTTCGGCGAGAGCGAAAGGGATGGCGGTTCAATCCGTGATCCAGGGGATCTCCATCGGCAGCGTCTTCCTTCCCCGACGCGACTACGGCGGCGCCGAAGGCGTCTTCCGGATCACCCCGCTCCGACCGGTCGCCGAACTGCAGAAGGAAGCGAGCGCCCTGGCTCCTCCGAAGGAAACCGGGGAGTTTCTGCCGAGCGACCTCGTCGACGTCCGTTCCCTGGACAAGTCGCTGGCGCTCGATGTCCGCTATGCGACCACCGCGAACTTCCTCGCCACCCCGGTGTACGGAAAGGCCCAGGTCCGGCTGCAACGCGATGCCGCCCTCGCCCTGGTCCGCGCCCACCGCGCGCTCAAGGCCGCGGGCTACGGCCTCATGCTCCACGACGGCTACCGGCCCTGGTTCGTCACCTGGGTCTTCTGGAACGCGACGCCGGAGGCCTCGCGTGTCTTCGTGGCCGACCCGGCGCAGGGGTCGAGGCACAACCGCG
>DAORUA010000231.1:0-6524 GCA_035432945.1 Vicinamibacteria bacterium
GTGGCTGTGCGACGTGATCGAGCGGCTCTGCGCGATCGACCCGGACGAACGGCATCGCGATGCGGGCGAACTGCTGACCGACCTCAATCGCGCGGGCGGCCTCGCTTACGAACTCGAAACCCAGGACACGAAGGAGAGCTATCTCTTCTCGAGCCAGTTCGTGGGGCGGCGCCGCGAGATGGAGGAGGTGCAGCGATTCATCGACGAAGGCCTCGGGAAGCGCACCCGGGGCGGCCTGCTGGTCGCAGGCAAGAGCGGCATGGGCAAGTCCCGCCTCATGCGCGAGGTGCGGCAGAGCGTTCAACTCCGCGGCGTTCCCTTCCTGGAGGCGGACTGCTTCGAGCGCGACCTTTCCGAATCCGGGCCCATGGCGAACCTCGTCCTCCAGGCCGCGGGCCTCGCGCGTTCGGCGGAGGCGCATGTGCTCCTCGGCCGCTACGCCCCCGAGATGGTGAAGCTCGTGCCTTCGCTGACCCTGGAGGCCGGGGTGACGCCGACGCCGCCCCTGGAGAACGCGGATGCCGAGCGCCGCCGCATGATCGACGCGGTGGCGGAATTCCTGGTGGGTCTCTCCCGTCTCACTCCCTACGTGGCCTACGTGAACGACCTGCAGTGGGCGCGCGAAGGCACCACGGACCTGATCGCCGCCCTGCTCCGCCTGCGTTCGGAGAAGGGCGCGGACAGCGGACTTTGCCTCCTGGGGAGCTACCGGAGCGACGACATGGGCGACCGTCCTCTCTCGCGCCTCCTCGCCTCGAGCGCCTTGAGGCCGCTTCTCAAGGCAGTCGAACTGACGCCTCTCGACGACCTCTACGTCGCGGAACTCCTGAAGTCGATGCTCGGGCTGAACGACCTGCCCGAAGGACTCGCCGCCCGGGTCACCGAATCGAGCGGCGGGCTCCCCTTCTTCGTCGAGGAGATCCTCCGCGACCTTCTCGAGGAAGGCCAGCTCGCCCTCCTCCGGGGCGAGGGCGCCTCCGGAGCAGACGGCGCCCTTGGACTGCGCTTCGACGCCGCCGCGTCTTTCCTCCGGCGCACCGCCCGCGTGTCCCGGGAGGAGCGGCAGGTCCTCGATGTTCTCGCGGTCTGCGGACGGCCGGCCGAGCCCGGCGTGGTCGGCAAGGTGACCGGCCTTCCCGCGCTGGCCGTCCAGGAAGCGCTTCAGGTGCTGACGGAGAAGCAGATGGTGGTGGCGGTTGCGGGGGCGCGCGAGCGCCACAACCTCGCCCATGACCGCATGCGCGAGGCGCTCTACGCGAGTCTCCCGGACGAAGCGCGCTCGGCCCTGCACCTGGGCCTCGGCCGGAGCCTCGCCGAGTCGCTCGATCTCGGGGAACGCGGCGAGACCCTTTTCGAGACCGTCGGTCATTTCGACCAGGCCCTGCGCCTCCTGCCCGTCGAGCCCAGAAACGGCGTGCGGGAGCGAACCGCGGTGGCGCGCCTCCACCTGCGCGCCGCCCTCGCCACCAACGCGACCGGCGCGTTTCAGAGCGGGGTCGCCTACCTCGAGCGGGCCAAGGCTCTCCTCCCGCGCGACGCGTTCGCGCAGGAGTACGCCCTCGCCCTCGGCATCGAGCACGCGCTCGCCTCCACCCTCATCCCCCTCGGCCGGATCGACGAGGCCCTCGCGACCGCCGACCGGATCGTCGCGAACGCGAAGAGCGTCCTCGACGAGGCGCCGGGCTGGGAAGCGCGCATCCTCGGCCACACCGCGCGGAACGAGTATCCGAAGGCGATCAACGCGGGCCTCGAGATCTGCCGCCGGCTCGGCATGTCCCTGCCCGCCTCGCCGACCCTGCTCGACATCGTCTGGAACATCGGCCAGGTGATGTGGAAGCTCCGCGGCCGCACCGACGAGGAACTGGCCTCGCTCCCGCGCATGACCGACGAGCGCGCGGTCCGGCTCATCCGGATCATGACCGCGATGAACTCCGGCGCGTACGTGACCCAGCCGTACCTGTGGCCGATCCTGATCAGCCGGACCTTCATCCTCACCCTGCGCCACGGACGCGGACCCACCCACGCGCTCCGCTTCGCCTGGTTCGGCACCGCGCTGTGCGCGGTGGGCGCCTACCGCACCGCGGTCCGCTTCTCGCGCCTCTCGACCCGGCTGATGGACGCGCCGGATGGCGCCGCCTTCCTGCCCAAGCTCCATCACGCCATGGGGCAGTTCCTCGCCCACTGGCGGGAGCCGATGACGCGGTCGGCGGAATGGTGCCGGACCGGCGTGATCCTCGGCGAGCGGGTGGAGGACGCGGAGTTCACCGGGTACTGCCACATGGGCTGGGCGAAGGCGAGCCTCGAAGCAGGGACGCCGCTCGGGGAGGTGCGGAAGACGTGCCTCAACGCGCTCGAGACCATCCGGGCCGCGGGACAGCGCGGCACCGAGGTCATGCACCGGCCCACCCTGGACGCGGTGGAAACGCTGATGGGCCTCGTTCCGCTCCCGGAAAACATCGCGCGCGACCAGGGCGAGGGAGCATCCCTGAGCAATGCTCAAAACGGCTTCCGCCTGCTCGACAAAGCCCGTCTGGTCTGCTTCTTCCGGAAGCAAGGCCCCCTCTCGCTCGGCGACGATCTGCTGAGGGTCACGACCATCGGCCTGCCCGCCACCTTCTACTTCTCGATCGCCCACTACTTCGCGGCGCTCGGCTGGCTCCTGGCCGTCCGCGCGCCCGGCGCCTCGCCCTGGGCGAAAGCTGTCGGACTCCTGCGCGTATGGCGGATCCGCTGGACGCTCTCGCGATGGGGCCGGAGCTGCCCGCAGAATTTCGAGCATCGCGCCCTGCTCGTGGAGGCGGAATGGCTGCGTACGCTGGGCCGCCGCTCGCGCGCCATTCGCAGGTACGAGCAGGCGGTCGCGGCGGCGCGGGAATACGGTTTCGTCCAGGACGCGGCGCTCGCGAGCGAGCTGATGGCCGAGGTCCATTTCGAGGCCGGAGACGAGAAGGGCGGCCTCACTCACCTTCTCTCCGCCCTCGAGGGCTATGCGGCCTGGGGCGCGGGCGCGAAGGTCGAGGACCTC
This sequence comes from Vicinamibacteria bacterium, assembly GCA_035432945.1. GTDB lineage: Bacteria > Acidobacteriota > Vicinamibacteria > Fen-336 > JAGNNV01 > JAGNNV01. Next base: position 3,026 of record DAORUA010000231.1, read on the forward strand.
CGGGCCCGGCACTCGAGACGGCTCGGCTAGCAGAGTGCAGAGAACGCCGCGCTGGATCCCGGCTTTCGCCGGGATACGCAGGGTGCTGAACTCTTCAGCACCCTGCTAGATCGAGATGCTGTTGGGAATCATCGAGGGCAGCTGGTTCTCGTAGGGCAGCGGCCGAGACTCGTTCCTCTTCCGGATTTCGGCCTCGATGCGGTTGAGCGCGAGCCGGAAGTCGATCGACGCTTTCTCCGCCTCCTCGTCGGCGAAATACGGGCGCCGCGGATTGTCGCTGTAGGTGCCGAAGGTGTCGTACTGCACGCTGCTCAGCAGATACCCGAAGGAGAGCTGGTACAGCGCCACGTCGAGCGGGGCCAGGACCTTGAGGTACTCCGCCTCCGGGTTCGCCACCGGGGCCGAGGTGGGCGGCGGCGCGTAGGCCGTGCCCGCGACACTCGGCAGGTAGGACATCATCGGGTACTGCGCGTAGTTCACGTTCGCGTGCTGCGGCCCCGCGGTGTAGATCATCAGCGAGACCATCTCGACCAGGTAGTCGAGGCTGTCGATCCGCGCCACCTTCCCGTCCGGTCCGTCGGTGTAAATGAGCCCGGACAACCCCTGGAACGCCGCGGCCTGCGGGCTCGTGATCTCCTGGACCCACGCCTGCACCTCGAAATCCTGGCGGACGTCCTCGTCGCTCGCGTAGTAGCGGGCGAGGTACGCGCCCACGAAGTCGCGGATCGCGTCCCAGAGCAGGAGGGTGTCGTCGCGGAATGGAAACTCCGGAAGGCGCGAAGCATCGAGGCCGCGGAGTTCGAAGAGACGGTGCGGGAGGTTCTGGTCGAAACGCCAGGCCAGGCGCGCGTCGCGCACCATGGAGAGGCTCCCCTCGATGCTCGGCGAAAGCACCGAAGCCACGACCCCGCCCGGGATGATGAGGCTGTGCTTGGCGCCTTCATTGATCTCGAGCGTGAATCGGAAGTGAGGCGCGAGCAGGGTCAGGATGGGATGCATCGGCGAGAGCTGCCGATGCGCGGCCACGATGAGGGTCTCAGTCACGAGGTGACACGCGCCCAGGTGAGCCACCGTCTCGTGCTGCACCGCGAGCGCGTTCAGCACGAAGTACTTCGCGAGTTTCCACTTGCCGGGGTCGCCGCCCGGCAGGAAGACCGGGCAGGCCGCCGCATCGTGCTTCTGTCCGAGCTGGATGGCCACGGGCTGCAGGGAGGCGCGGCCTTCCGGGTACCCGGGGCGCGACTCCGGATTCCAATAGAAGAGCGCCACCGGCGCGGTCAGGTAGCGCTGATCTCCGTGCAGGCTGCCGGTGGGCACGGAGGCGAGCATGGTCAGGTCGAGCGCGTAGAGGCGCCCGAGTTCCGCCGCGCGTTTGAGCGTGATCCCCGGATCGCCCGAAACGCTCTGCAGCATCGAGTCCTGGAAGGGCGCCTTCTTCAGGATCTCGGCGAGATCGAGGCCCATCTCCGGAGTCTGCCCCGCGGGAAAGACGCCCTTGAGGTTCGTGGTGTTGAAGCCCGCGATCTGGAGCCAGCCGAAGTACCAGTCGCTCTCCCAGACCTCCTGACCGGGAGCGAGCCGCATCCACGGCTCCGGCTTCAAGGTCATGACCCGGGGCGGGCCCTGGAACGCCGGATAGAGGGCCTTGAAGTCGTCGATGGTCTTCGCGTGGAGGTAGGCGTCGCCCGTCTCGGGCGTGCGCAGCAGTTCGTACATGGTGTCCCGGAGAAAGGACGTGATGCCCACGTCCTTCATGTCCTCGAGCGCGGTGGTCACGGAGGTGGTGAGCCGCGCGATCTGGGGCGCGATCTCCGAGACCTCGCGGTAGGCCGCGGTCAATTGGGGCGGCGCGTCGTGCAACGCTTTCACGACCTTGCGGATGGCCTCGATGTCCTTCAGGGGATTGAGGCCGGAGATGCCGGAGAACTGCTTCTCCGCCTCCTCCATGGCCTCCTTCATCTCGACCATCCAGGGCATGGGCATGGCCGGAAGGTCGGACCGCAGCTCCCGCTCGAACAGCTTCACGAGGACCCGCTTCAGGTTGGCCGCGACCTCGATGAGGATGGGCGCCACCTTGGCCTCGTAGGCGATGGAGAACTTCTCTCCCTTCGGCACCTGGGCCGAGAGGGGGGCGGGATAGAGGTAGCTCGTGGTGTAGTTGTACGCGGTCCGGGCGAGGGAAAGCTCATACTTGCGGCGCGCGCTGGTGGCGGCGTCGTCTCGTTGCGGCAGAGAGGGGAGGGACGGCAGTCCGGCGCTTCTGGCCATTTCGTTGCTCCTCTTTATGTGTCCGCCCCGACCCCGTTCCCCTACCGCCGGAGGCGCAGGGCGAAGGTCGACGTGTCCTGGCTGCAGAACGGCTCGAGCATGCGAGGTAGGAAGTCCATGCCGGGATCTCCGATCGGGGCTCCCGGAGGGGCCACGGGCATGGTGGCCATCGGCGCGGCGAGGGGACGCTGGTTGAAGCGCTCGATGTCCGAAGCCATCAGGCCCCGGTTCGGATCGGAGCCCCCCATCCTGGCGATGTTGCCGAGCGCGGCCTGGGCAATCGCCCGAACCTGCGGCATCCGAGCGTCGGCCACGGTATCCATCAGCCGATCCACCACCACGCGCTCGATCGAGCGCGCGATCTCCGCCTCGTAACTCGACGCGGTCTGGGCCCCGAACGCGGCCTTCACCACGTCGTTCACCAGGTCGTCGAAGCCGGGCAGGGTCGGATCGAGCGCTTTCTGCTCCACCATCCGCGCCGCGCGCTGCGAATCGAAGAGGAAGGACAGGGTGTGATCCGCCGCCACCACCGCGGGCGTGATCGCGTCGAAGGTGGAGCCGGTGAAGCGCGGGAAGAGTTCGCGATGCACACCGTAGCCGGACGGGCGGGGCGGAATGAGCTTCAAGACGCTCTCCGGGATCTTCAATTCAGACGGCTTGAGGGTGGTGAGCAGAGCCTCGAATGCCTTCTTCTGCTCGGCGGCGGTCGCGGGCTTCGTCGGGACCCGGCCGTCGCCCCTCATCGCGTAGATGTAGTGCTGGCCGCCAAGGACGGAGGCGGCCGCCTCCACCTGGTAACGGTGATGCATGTAGAGCGGCACCAGCGCCTCTTCGAGCATGGCCATGGGCGCGCCCTTCTGGATCGCCGCCTCGCCGAAGCGCGACAGGGCCGCGCGGCGCACGTCCATCATTCTCGCCAATTCGGCGCCCGCGTCCGTACCGTTGGACCACCAGTCCACGCGAGGGTTCGCACCCATGTCCTGGTTGCTCATGTACTTGATGTCCTTCTGCCAGGCGGCGTCGAGGATGGCGCCGAGGGCTGCCTTTTCGTCGGCGCCGGCAGGGAAGTCCTGATAGCCGTAAGTGATCGCGACCTTGTCCCAGGCGCCGATGCCTACGTCGTAGACCTTCGAAATGTCGAGCGAGCCGTCGGGCTTGAGGGTGACGAGAGGATGCGGATAGTCCATCACGGAGATGCGGCCCGCGTCGGAGTCGTAGTAGTTGTGGCCGA
>DAORUA010000232.1:0-4981 GCA_035432945.1 Vicinamibacteria bacterium
TCGGGATCGTCGATAATGGGGCAGGCCGGAAGATTGCCTCCTTCGTCAAAGATGGAGAGATACTTCTCGTCGGTCAACCGGGGCAGGTGCTGGGGAACGCGTTTCGCGTCCTCCGCGTCGGCGCCGAGTCGGCGGAAATCGAGGAGTTGGGGTCCGGGAGGACCCGGCGTCTTCCCCTCAAGACGAACTAACCGAGGAAAGTTGAAGACCAGATTGAACTGCGCACGACGCTCGCGCCGCCGAGCCGCCACCCTGGTGGTCGCGGCGGCGCTCGCCGCCTTTTCCTTCGCCTGCGCCGCGAGCAGCGCCTACCGGGGCGGCCAGAAGTTCTCGGAGAAGGGCGACTGGGACATGGCGGTGGCGCGCTTCACCAAGGCCTTGAACGAGTCTCCCCGGAATCTCAAGTACAAGATCGCGCTCGAGAACGCGAAGATCCAGGCCAGCCGACAGCACACCGACAAGGCCCGCAAGCAGCTCCAGACCGGGAATCTCGAGAAGGCGAAAGAGGAATACGGGATCGCGGTCGGCTTCGACCCTTCGAACCGGGCCGCGGCCGACGACATGGTCGTCCTCCAGGCCCGGATCGACAAGCTCGCCGCCGACAAGCGGATGGTGAAGGACCTGGCCGCGCGCCGGCCCGCCGACGCGACGCTCCCGGTGCCGCTGCTCTCGCCCCGCTCCCCGGTGCCGATCAAGCTGAGCATGACCGAGCGGCTGGACAAGATCTACCAGACCCTGGGCACGCTCGCCGGCGTCAACGTGGTCTTCGATCCCGACCTGCAGGGCAAGGACAAGGTCATCTCCTCCAACCTGACCGGCGTCTCCTTCCAGGAAGCCCTCGACCAGATCGGCCTGGTCAACAAGAAGGCCTACCGGGTTCTCGACCGCAACACCATCCTGATCTTCGACGACACCAACGCCCAGACCCGCCAGCGCTGGGACGATCAGGTCATGCGCACCTTCTATCTCGAGAACGTCGAGGCCAAGGACATCGAGGCCGCCCTGCGCACGGCGCTCGGCGCCCAGACCAAGGTGGCGAAGAACGACGCCACCAACTCCATCACCGTGATCTCGACCCTCGACGAGATGGCGCTCGCCGACCGTTTCATCCGGTCGAACGACAAGCCCAAGGGCGAGATCCTGGTGGAGGTCGAGATCATGGAGGTGAATCGCACCAAGGCGAAGGAGTGGGGCCTCCAGCTCTCCAACTACCAGGCCGGGGTCGAACTCCGGCCCACCGGAGCGGAGGGCGAGGTCTCGGGCGGACTCACGAATCTGCGGGCGATCTTCCTCTCGTCCCTCAATGCCTCCGACTGGGTGGTTCAGATTCCTTCCGCGATTTTCGCGAAGTTCCTTCAAGACGACACCATGGTGAAGATCCTCTCGTCGCCCAAGGTCCGGGCCTTCGAGGGCAAGAAGGCCACTTTCAACGTGGGAACGGACATTCCCATCCCCCAGTTCTTTCCCGGGTATGCCAACCAGTCGACCGGGGGGAACACGGTTGGATTCGGCGGGACCACGAGCGCCCAGTACAAGACGGTGGGCGTCAATCTCGAAATCGACAAGGCCAAGGTGACCGCGAACGACGAGGTCACCATGGAGTTCAAGGCGGAGTTCTCGGCGCTCGGAGAGGACAAGGTCTTCGGCACCGGGCCCACCGCGGTCAACTACCCGACCTTCCTGACCCGCAAGCTGGAGAACACCCTTCGCCTGACCGACGGGGTCACCGCGGTGATCGGCGGCCTGCTCCAGGGCCGCGAGGCCAGGACGCTCAAGGGGGTCATTGGGCTGGACTCGATTCCGCTCATCAACAAGCTCGTGGGCGGCCACGCGTCATCGGACCAGGAGATCGAGATCCTGATCTCGCTCACCCCGCACATTCTCCGCGCGCCGAACGTCCTGGCCGAGGACGTGGAACCGCTCTATCTCGGACTGCGGAACAACCTCAAGATCCCGGGGGTGCGCCCGCTCTTCGGTCCCGAGGAAGTCGAGCCCGAGCCCGAAACGCCCGTGCCGGCCCCGGCGGAAGCCCCAGCCGCTTCACCCACTCCCGCGCCGACCCCCCAGCCGCTGGCCGCCGCGGCCGCCCCACCCGCTCCGCCGGTCGAGACCGCCGCCGCGTCGTCGGGCTCGCCCCTCGATCCCGCCCCGCGCCCGCCCTCTCCCGTGGCCGGCGCCTCACCGCAGGCGCCCGCGGTCCCGACCCCGCCGGCCGCGGGAGGACCGCTCGCTTCCCGGTCCGCCTGGGACCGCACCGAGGTGCGGATGAAGGTGGGCGAGGTTCAGCGCGTGGCCGTGAACCTCTTCAATGCGCGCTCGCTCAAGGACGTGAGCATCTCGGTGCGCGCGGACTCGGCCGCCATTGAGTTCGTGGAGATGGTCGCGGGCCAGCTCCTTTCCGTGGACGGGGTCCAGGTCCTGGCCGAGCGGCAGCTCGAAGGCTTGAGGGCCACCGCCCAGTTCAAGCGAGCCACCCCGCTTGCGGGCGGGACCGGCACCGTCGTTCAGGTCGGCTTCCGGGCCACGCGGCCGGGCGAGGTGACGATCTTCGTGGAGAATCTTTCCCTGAGCTCTGGCACCATGCAGAGCCCGGTTCCGCTCGCCGGAGCCGTTCGTGTTACGGTGACGCCATGATTCGACGGATCAGTCGGGGGGCTGCGGCCGCCGCCGCACTCTTCATCGCAGCGATTACGCCCGCCTCCTGCGGGCAGGCCATTCTCGTCGCGCCCGACGGTTCAACCATGCAGATGTTCGTGAACCCCGACTTCATCGCCGCCAACGGCGACACCTCGGTGGTCTCCGTTCTGGTGATCGAACCCGCAGGAACACCCGTTCCCGACGGAACCGTGATTCAGTTCTTCACCACGCTGGGAAAGATCCAGGAACAGGCGAAGACTAACGATGGCGTCGCCCGTGTGAATCTCATTTCGGATGCTCGCTCCGGAACAGCCACAGTCACCGCGGTATCCGGTAAGAACGGCTCGGACTCGGGTAAGGCAGTGGCCAAGACCGTGACAATCGGTGGACCCAACGTGGCGAGAGTGACGACCCAGGCCATCGATCCGACCATCGATTTGAAGCAGGGCAAGAGCATTGCTTCGATCCGCGCCCAGGCCTTCGATGCTTCGGGGAACCCTGTTCCGGGGGTCACGATTCGTTTCACCGTAGCGAGCAACCCCGCGACGGATCGCCTCCTTGACGGAACCGACATCACCACCAACAACAACGGGGATGCGGTGAACCGGGTTCAGACCAACCGAACGACCGCGGGCACGATCACGATCAAGGTCGAGTTGTTGGCCAAGGCTCTGACCATTTCGGACATCACGATCCAGGTTCTCGCCGGTTCGTAGCGTTGTTGTGAGAGCTCCACTCCTCGTCGTCCTCGTCTGTGGTGTGACCGCCGACTTGGCGTTCGCCGATACGCTGTACCTCAGAGCCGGCAAGACCCTCAAGATCGACGCGCTTTCGTGCGACCCGTCCGCGTGTGTCGCGACCCTCAAGGGCGGCGATATCGAAGTACGCGCCATCGATGTCCTGCGCGTGGAGCCCGACGACGAGGTCGATGCCGAGCCGCCGGCGTCCGTTACCTCACCCGCAGGCGTTGTCGATTCCACTCCGCGAACCATCGAGCAGATGGTGGGCGAGGCGGCCCGCAGGTACGCGCTCCCGCGGTCGCTCGTCCGCGCGGTGGCGCGCGCCGAGTCGTCTCTCGATCCCGCCGCGGTCTCACCGAAGGGCGCCCGGGGCGTGATGCAGCTGATGCCGGCCACCGCGAAGGAGCTCGGGGTGGACAACGCCTTCGACCCCGCCCAGAACATCGACGCGGGGGCGCGCCTGCTGCGCCAGCTGCTCGAGAAGTACGAGGGCCGCGTGGCCGAGGCCCTCGCGGCCTATAACGCAGGCCCCGGGGCGGTCGCAAGGCACAACGGCGTGCCGCCCTACCGTGAGACCCGCGGCTACATCCGCAAGGTTGTGAGGGACTTCGAGAAGGCGGAGAAGCAGGGCGCCGCCACGACGGCCGCCGAGAAGAAGCCGTGAACCGGCGCGAGTCGGGCTTCTCCATGCCCGCGCTCCTCGCCGGAATCGCGATCATGACCTTCGCCCTCATGCTCGCCATGCCGTCCTGGCGCTACATCGTGAAGGACGACAAGGAGCAGGAACTGATCTTCCGGGGACGCCAGATCTCGGGCGCCATCGCCCGGTTCCAGCGAAAGAACGGCAACGCTCTCCCCACCTCCTTCGAACAGCTCGTGAAGGGCAAGTTCCTGCGCCAGGCCTACAAGGATCCGATGACCGCGGACGGGACCTGGCGCATCGTGCGTCCCGGTGAAATGCTGCCGGGCCGGCCGGGCGCTCCGGGAGGGCCGCCGGGTGGTCCGGGGCGGCCGACGCCCACGCCGACCCCCGCGCCCACACCGGTCTTCGGCGGCAACTCCGGGGGCGCGGTCGGGCCGATCGCCGGCGTCGCGAGTCTCTCGAAGGAAACCGGTCTTCGCCTCGTGAACGGAAACACGGCCTACAACCGGTGGGTCTTCGCCCCCAACGTGCCCTTCATCGTCGGCGGCCAACTGCCCGTTGCGGGCGGCCCCCCCCGGGCTCCGAATCAGGCCCCGGCCCAGGGCGGCGGCCAGCGCGCCCCCGATCTGGAAATGCCCCGCGTGTCACGGTGAGGGCGATGGCGAGGGGCGCGGACCGAACGGGCTGCCGAACGGACGCGGTGCGAATGGCGATGGCGGGAAGGGCGAGGCGGGGGCTCCCGGGACGCCTCTCACGGGAACCGGGGGTGAGGGCGCGGGCGTGGGCGTGGGCTCCGGTTCGGGCTCGACCGGATCGTCGTCCACCACCGGCACGTCCGTCCTTGGCCCCCGTGGGGGCGTGAAAGGCTGAGGCCGGGTTGCGCCCGCCGGCGCTCCGGCAGGTCCGCCGGTCTTCGGCTGCGCGCCGAGCACCATCAGCAGGGTGACCCTCTTTCCGGTGA
>DAORUA010000232.1:5081-6406 GCA_035432945.1 Vicinamibacteria bacterium
CCGGTCTTCGGCTGCGCGCCGAGCACCATCAGCAGGGTGACCCTCTTTCCGGTGAGATCGAACGTCACCGCGTAGTTGAGGTTCTGACCGTCGATCAGGCGGAACAGGGTCTGGGCCACGGTGGGCGTGTCGATCTCGGCGTTGTAGAGCATGGCGGTGGGCCGTGCGCCTTCGTAGGTCACCTTGAAACCGGCCGCGCGGGCGAGCGCGTCGATGGCCTCCGCGAGCGACGCCCGGGTTACCACGATCTTCGCCCCGGTGGCATTCAGCGTGACCAGGGGTGGGGCGGCCTGGACCGAGGCGGGAACGGGGGCCGCCCCCATCGCGGCGACACCCAGCGCGATCAACCCCGGGAGACCACGCCGCAAGAGACCACGAGACCTCATGCGGCGACTCTAACGCCGGGTGTCGTTCGCGGCTCGCAGGGTGAGAGGCTGGGAAGGCAACCGGGCCAGAGACCTTTGCGCCACTTCCAGGAACGCCGGGCGGTCTTCCGCGCGCAGGGGTTCGGCGGGCGGGCTCTGTATCCGCATCGGGTCGGCCCAGGCGCCGTTCCTCATGATGCCGTAATGGAGATGGGGACCGGTGGCGAGGCCGGTGGCGCCCACCAGGCCCACGAGCTCGCTCTGCGAAACCCGGGCCCCCGCCCGCACCAGGATCTTCGACAGGTGGCCGTAGTAGCTGGTGTAACCGTTGGCGTGACGCACCGCGACCAGCTTTCCGTAGCCTCCCTGGAAAGAGGCGGTGATGACGGTCCCATGGCCAATGGCCCGGACCGGAGTGCCCTGGCCGGCCGCGAGGTCCGTGCCATTGTGGGCGCGGGTCACGTGGAGAACCGGATGCCGCCTTCCGCCCGAGAAGCTGGAGCTGACGCGCGTGAAGCGGAGGGGCGATTTCAAGAAGGCCTTCTTCAGCGGCTCGCCCGAGGGCTCGTAGTAGGCCGCGGTTCCATCCCGGCCTTCGAAGCGCACGGCGCTCAGGGTCCGGCCGGAGTTCACGAACTCGGCGGCGAGGACCCTCCCGTAGCGACGGAGTTCGCCGTCGAGGTAGAGCTTTTCGACCGCCACCCGGAAGGTGTCGCCCCGCTGGATCGCGGTGTTGAAATCGATGTCCCAGGCGAAGATCTCCGAGAGCTCCACCGCGAGCTCGTCCCTTTCGCCGATCGCGTCGATGGTTTCGAAGAGGCTGGACTGGATGACCCCGGAAGCGGTTCCCAACCGGACCTCGTACTGACGGGAGGCGATGTCTCGGTGAAGGCCATCGGCCCGCTTCGACACGCGCAGGGTGCGCAGTTCGTCGATGGCGTAGGCGAAGGTGCGGAGCTT
>DAORUA010000233.1:0-2647 GCA_035432945.1 Vicinamibacteria bacterium
TTGTTCGACCAGTTGGCATCGAGCGCGATCTTCCGGTCGGGATCCACGTCCACCCACTCGAGTTTCTCCGCGCGCTGGAAGCGGAACGTCTGCGTCGGGGCCTTCCCATCCCAGGTCTGCCGCTCGATCGGCTTGCCCGCGAACTTGAAAGCGACCTCGACCGGGAAGTACACCTCACCCCGGCGGCGGACCACCACGACGGTCTCCCAGGTCCCCTTCTCGTCCTTTTTCGCGTCCGCTTCCTTCTTCAGCGCGTCCTTCTCCGACACGGTCTGGCGGCCAGAGGCTCCGTCGAAGATGCCCCGCGGCACGGGCAGGGCCCGGGTCACCGCCGATCCGATGTCGTAGTCGAGCACGCCGGCCCCGCGCACGACCTGGTCGAAGAACCAGGTCAGGTCCTGGCCCGAGACCTCGTTCGCCACCGCGAAGAAGTCCTCGCTGCGTGGATGCCTGAACCGCCATCGTTCGTGGAATGTGCGCATCACGCGCGCCATCGTTTCCGCTCCCAGGTACCCTTCGAGGGTGCGCAGCATCATTTCGGGCTTCTGGTAGGAGTAGAACCCGTACACGCCCTGCGGCACGTAGTCCCAGGCCCGAGCGAGAATCCGGTTGTACTTCGCCTCGGGACGGTTGCCCGCTCGCAGTATGTCCGCTTCCCCGATCCGCAAGCCGAAAAGCTCCGCCATCCCGCGGTCTGCGCCGTGGACGAGGTCGATGACCCTGCCGGTGGAGTAGGAGTTGATGCCCTCGTCGAGCCAGGCCTCTTCGAACTCGTTGCTGCCGGTAAGGCCGTACCAGAAATTGTGGCCGAACTCGTGGATGGTGACCATCTCGAGGCCGCGAACCCGGTCGAACGGCCAGCGATTCATGAGGAAGCTGGTTCCCGCGGTGATGAACGTCGGGTACTCCATGCCGCCGGCGCCGCCCGCCCCGGGGGCGGGATCCACCACGGTCAGCGTCTTGTACGGGTACCGCCCGTACCACAGGCCGAACCACTTGATGGCGGACTTGGCCGAGTCGATGTGACGCTGCGCCTGAGGCAGGTGGCCCGGTTGTACCAGCGCAGTCACCTCGACATCGGAAAGCATCACATCCTCGAGGCTTCGGCCGAGCAGCCGCGACACCTGTCGATACTCCGCCGGGGTCACGTCCTTCGTGGCGGAGAACGTTCCCTTGACCACGGTGTAGTCCGGGTCGACCGTCCACGCGAAATCGTGGACGTCCGCTTGCTCGTGGGCGTAGGTGGTGGTGCCGTCGCCGTTCTTCTTCTCGGCCGTGCGCGCGCCCGTCGCCCCGAGCACGTAGTTCGTGGGTACGGTCATCTCGACCTTGAACGTCCCGTAGTCGGCGTAGAACTCCGAAGACGCATGGAACTGGTGACAGTTCCATGCGCCGGTCGTGCGGCCGCGCATGCCCGCGGGCTCATACACGCCCAGCTTGGGGAACCACTGGCCGACCAGGTAGAAGTCGTGCTTGAAACCGGTGCGCGCAAACACCTGGGGCAAAGCGGCGGTGAACGCGATCTCGAGCGTGACCGAGCCGCCCGCCGCCACCGGCTCGGGCAGAACGACCCGGGCCACGGTCTGGTCATCGGCGTTGTCATCGTCGGGGTGTTCGAAGGTGATCGCCCGGGTGAGGTCCGGCCCGCCGGCGATTTTCAGCGACGTGACGTCGATCCATCCCCATGAGTCCTTCGCGGCCTGGTCCTGTCGCAGTTGCCCGCCCGACTCCCGGTAGAAGGTCGACTTCGTGTTCTTGAAGGCGTTCAGGTACAGATGGAACCAAAGGTCCGAAACCGGCTCCGTCGACGGGTTGCGCCACGTGACCCGTTCGGTGCCCGTGAGCCGCCGGGTGGCCGGATCCAGCTTCACCCTGATCTGGTAGTCGACCACGCGATCCGCCTGGGCCGGAAGCGGGTCAGCCGGCGCCGGCTCGGTCATGAGAAGGATGAGCCAGACGCCCAAAGCGGCTGCGCCCATCCTGGTTCTGCTCGGGGCCATCCCTACTACCTCCGTGTCGATCCTCACTGTGCTTCGCGGCCCAGGGGGCGCGCAATGATGCAAACGGCTAAGACTAGTCCCTGTCGTGTTGGAGGCGCCCGGGAGTCTCCACGGTAGGATGGCCGCGAAATGACAGGCTTCGGGCTGGCTCTGTTACCCCACCGCCATCACCGCGCACTCTGGCTCGCCTGCGCCGCGTGGTTCTTGAGCGGCCCGGCCGAGAGCGCAGGGCTCCAAGGGAATCCCGTGGCCCTGGTGAACACCTTCATCGGGACCCGCGACGACGGCAATACCTTCCCCGGCGCCTCCGCTCCCTTCGGCCTGATCCAGGTGAGCCCCATCGGCTCCCACTACTCGGGCTGGCGTTACGACGACCCCGCCATACGCGGTTTCGGACACTCCTTCCTTTCCGGGGCGGGCTGCTGGGAACAGGGGGGCCAGTTGTCGCTGCTCCCCGTGATCGGGCGCATCGACGCGGGCGGCGACTTCGATACCGACAAGCCCGAGAGCTTCGACCACAAGAAGTACGCGTCGCCCTACGAGCACCAGGGCGAACTCGGCGAGGCCGGCTACTACAAGGTCCGACTGACCGGCTACGGCGGGATCGACGCCGAGGCCACGGCACTCACCCGGGCCGCCGCGGAGCG
>DAORUA010000233.1:2747-6380 GCA_035432945.1 Vicinamibacteria bacterium
CCGCCGGGCGGGCGGTCACCGCGATCAGCGCGATCTCTCACGTCGACGCGGAGGGCGCGCGCGTCAATCTGCGCGCCGATGGCATGCGCGAGGGCAGGCTCCTGAGTTTCGACGCCATGCGCGGGCTCGCGCAGGACGCCTGGCGCCGCGAACTTCTGACCGTGCGTATCCAGGGCGGCACGCTCGATGATCAGACCGTCTTCTACACCGCGCTCTATCACGCGCTGTTGCAGCCCCTGACCGGCAGCGATGCCGACGGCCGCTACCGGGGCTACGACGATGCCATCCATCGTGCGACGGGTTGGACCTATTACGAGTACTTCTCGCTCTGGGACACCTACCGCGCCCAGAACCAGTGGCTGGCCATGGTGCGACCCGAACGGGCGCGCGATATCGCGACCTCGGTGCTGAAGATCCAGGAACAGGGCGGCTGGCTGCCGCGCTGGGGTTACGCGAGTTTCGAAACCAACGTCATGACCGGCGACCCAGTCACCCCGTTCCTGGTCGATCTCTGGCGCTTCGGCGCCCTGCGCGGCCGGGAGAAGGAGGCCTATGCCGCCCTCCGGCAGAATGCCTTCGGCGTGCCGCCCTTCGGGTCGCGTCACCAGGGACGGGCGGGGAACGACGCGTACCTCACCCGCGGGTTCGTGCCCTACGACCGCGCATTCCCGGCCAAGGGCATGGACACCGATCCCCATCACGGCGGCTCCGCCACCCTCGAATACGCGCTCGCCGATTGCGCTCTGTCCCGGATGGCGGAAGCGCTCGGGAAGCGCGATGACGCCCTGGCCTTGACCGCGCGGGGACGCAACTGGCGGAAGTTGTGGGACGCGGAGGCGAGTGACCCGGAACTGGGGTTCAAGGGCTTCCCGCGCCCGCGGGTCGAGAACGGCGATTGGTACCAGGGAACCACGGACCTCTACAGCCCGCGGTCGAATCACGGATTCCACGAAGGCACGGCCTGGCAGTATCAATGGCTGGTTCAACAGGACATCCCCGGGCTGACCGCGGCCATGGGCGGCCGCGACCAGGCCGCGAACCGGCTGGACGCGTTCTTCGCCTGGGACGCCCTGGTCAACGACCCCCAAAACGCCGCCCGCAAGGAGTGGGTGGTGGGTCCCTACAGTTACTACAACCAGTACCGCTACAACCCGAACAACGAGCCCGACCTGCATGCGCCGTGGATGTACACCCTGATCGGACAGCCCTGGAAAACCGCGACGGTGGTGCGCGCCGCGCAAGCCCTGTTCACCAATGCCCCGGGGGGCGTCACCGGGAATGACGACCTGGGCACGATGTCCGCGTGGTACCTGTTCTCGGCGGTCGGGCTCTATCCGGCGGTGCCGGGCACGGGCGAGTTGCTCGTGCACCCTCCGCGCTTCGAGGTGGTGGAAATGGATCTAGGCGGGGGCAAGCGGCTGCGCATCGAGGCGCCGGGGGCGAGTGGCGGCGGCGTGCAATATGTCGAACATCTGACCTTCGATGGCCGGGCGCGCGACCGGGTCTGGCTCGATTGGGACCGGATCAGAAGCGGCGGAACGCTGCGATTCGCCCTCAGCGACAAGCCGGGGTTGCCCTGGGGCGCCTCGCTCTCCGCCGTGCCGACCTCGCCCTGCGGTTCGCGGTGAGCAGGGTCATGGCGTTCCGAGGACACGCGCGAGCCGCTCGACCCCGAAAGCACTCGTCTCCTTCGGCACGCCCGCGAAGCACAGCCGCATGAAGCCCGGCTCGCCGATCCGGCAGGCGGAGCCCGGAGTCAGGTTCACGTTCGCCTCGTCGAGGATCCGGCGCCACAAGGCATCCTCCGCCTCCCAGGTGGGCGCGCTCAGATAGCGGCGCAGGTCGAGCAGGAAGAAGAGGCCCGCCTCCGAAGGGATGTAGGGAATCGACGCCGCGTCCAGGCGCGCGGTGATGGCCTGGTAGGCATCGCGCAGCCGCTGGGGCATGACCGTCGCGTAGGTATCGACCCAGGCCTCGTCCGAGATCATCTCGCCCAGCATGAACTGGGTGTCGCCCGAGACCGCCGCCCAGTACGCGAGTCCTTCCACCGCAGCCATGAGGTCGCGGTTCTCGGTGACGAGCGTCCCGCAGCGAAGGCCGCTCGCCGCGAAGTCCTTGCTGAAGGCCCAGACGATGTGCACGAAATCCCCGAGCGACGGCCGCAGTGCCGCGACGCTGGTGAAAGGAGCCGGGCCGAAGACCGACACAGCGTAGATCTCGTCGAACACCACATGGATTCCCGCGCGCTCGGAGAAGCTCAGGATCTCCTCGAGCTCCTCCCTTCGGTAGACCGTGCCGAGCGGGTTGTTCGGGCTCGTGAACAACAGGGCGCGCACCCGGCGTTTGGACTCGGAAAGCGACCGCTGGAGTCTCTCGGGAGTGAGATGGAACCCCTCTTCGCTCGTGGTGTGCACGGGCAGGATGGAGATCTCGTCGCGAGTCTCGAGGTCCCCCCAGAAACCCGCGTAGCTCGGGGTCGGCACCAGCACGGCGTCGCCCCCGTCGGCCAGGGCATGGAAGAGGATCTCCAGAACGGAGCCGGCGCCCGCGAGGGCGGCCACGTGCCGAGGCGCGATCTCACGGCCCAGGATCCGCCGGCTCATGAAACGGGCGAGCCTCGCCTTGAACTCCGGGGCTCCGGTCATCGACTGGTAGGAGAGCCAGGGCGCGGTCACGTTCCGGCACGCATCCATCTTCGACCGGAGCAGATCGAACACCAGCGCGTTTTCGGCCACGCAGAAGGGGATGTAGCCCTCGGGCCTCAAGGCGGCGTCCCAGGGCCTCTCGCTGCGCTCGCTGTGAACCCGGAAGTACTCCGGGGTGGTGGGCGCGTCGACGAGGCGCTGGCCTCGCCGGGAAAGCGATGAGGAACTCATCGGCGCACTCTAAGGCGTCCGCCCCTCGTGGTTCGCGGGCGTAACATCATCTCGAGGATCATGGCCGAACTCCGCCCCTACCCTTTCGCGGCCCTCGTCCGGCGCGCGCTGCGCGAACTCGACGAGAGGAACTCGGTCTTCGACCTGCCCGTCGAAAAGGGGTTCTACGGCCGGGAGGAGCGCGATCTCTCCATCCGGTTCCATCACCACCGGCCCTCGTCGCCGCTCGGCCCGGCCGCCGGCCCCCAGACCCAGATGGCCCAGAACATCGTGCTGTCCTGGCTCTCCGGGTGCCGGGTCATGGAACTGAAGACCGTGCAGATCAAGGACGACCTGCAAATTCCGCGGCCGTGCATCGACATGGAGACGGTGGGCTACAACGTGGAGTGGAGCCAGGAACTTCGCCTCGAGGAGAGCCTCGACGAGTACGTGAAGGGCTCGATGCTCATCGAGATCCTGAAGGAGAGCGGCCGACTCAAGCTCGCGCCCGGCTTCGATCGCGTGATCTTCGACATGAGCGTCGGCTACGACCTGGCCGGAATCCAGAGCGAGAAGATCCAGCGCTTCATCGCGGGCCTCCAGGACGCAACCGCCATCGTCGATCGACTCCGAGCCGAGATCCCCGCCGAGTACGCCCGGTATCGCGATCTTGACTTCAACCCGAAGCTCTCCGACACGCTGACCCTCTCCACCTTCCACGGCTGCCCGCCCGACGAGATCGAGCGAATCCTCGCGTTCCTCCTCGAGCACAACCAAC